>CALQJK010000280.1:0-3005 GCA_943330875.1 Chitinophaga pinensis | reverse complement strand
ATAAGGATCCCGATTATTTCAAAAGCAAAACTTCCTTACTTAAAACTTTTTACCATTCAAAAGCGAATTTTTTTGAGGTGAACAGCAAAGATTTTTTTCTTGCAGTTAATCCCATTATTAATTTTCAAATGGGCAAGGAATCTGATAATGACAAACAACTTTATGTAAATGCAAGAGGCGTTTCGGTAAGAGGAATGATTGCCGGTAAAATAGGATTTTCTACGACGTTAATTGATAATCAGGAGAGAGGTCCACTTTTTTTTCAACAACAAGTTAGGAATTTCAGAGCAGTTCCGGGAGTGGGTTTTTATAAGGATTTCAAAAATGATTTATCTGCTCAGGATTACTTTGATGCAAGAGGATACGTAACATTTAATGCCACAAAATATATTAATTTCCAATTGGGTTATGATAAGAATTTTATTGGAAATGGTTACAGGAGTTTATTTTTAAGCGATTGGGGGAATAGCTATCTTTTTGCAAAAATCAATACAAAGATCTGGAAGTTGAATTATCAGAATATCTTTATGGAATTGATGCCTCAATATAATAAAATAGGGGATACTTTATTAGGCAGAAAATATGCAGCCATGCACCATTTAAGTATTAATGCAACAAAGTGGCTTAACATTGGATTGTTTGAAGGGGTAATCTTTGGAAGAAAAGATCATTTCGATTTTCAATATTTAAATCCGATTATTTTTTATCGTCACATTGAGGGTAGTGTAGGTAGTCCTGATAATGCTGTTGCAGGATTTGACTTCAAAGCGAATGTGCGTCACCGTATGCAGTTTTACGGACAGATTTTGCTTGACGAGTTTATTTTATCCAGAGTTAAAAATGATCCAACAAATTGGGCTAACAAATTTGCCATACAATTAGGTGGAAAATATATTGATGCTTTTGGAATCAGAAATCTTGATTTGCAAGTTGAAATGAATCGTGTAAGACCTTACACTTATTCTCATTCAGATACGATCGCCAACTATACTCATTATAACCAGACTCTTGCTCATCCTTTGGGGGCTAATTTTCAAGAGGTCATTGGTATATTAAGGTATCAGCCCTTCAAGCGATTGAATATTTATGCGAGAACGATTTATTATTATCAGGGATTGGATTCTGCAGGTTTAAATTTTGGAAGTAATATTTTTAAATCCTATTCATCACGTCCGAAAGACAATGGATTTAGTATTGGAAGTGGAAATAAGGCTACTTGTATGAATACCATTCTCAATGTCTCTTATGAATTCAGACACAATCTTTATATTGATGCAGGAATTCAACATCGTACTTTCAAAACAGCAAGTATCGATCAAAAGTCTACCATCATCAATTTTGGAATCAGGTTGAATATTCAACCAAGAGCGTATGATTTTTAGAAGAGTGGCTATTCAATAATAAAGGATAAATTTATCGTCCTTGATTTTATTTCATCAATAATATTGGAATACTTGAGATTAGGATCTCTGCTATGTACATTCTTTAATCCCCAGCCTATTTTTATTTCGGGGGACAATACAAATACCGGGAAGTAAAAATGGAAGCCAATACCGGCTTCAATTCCGTAATCTAATTTATCAAGTTTCATTAATTTTTCTGCATTCTTCTCTCCTTTATTTGCCGCGAAATCATATTCGATTTTACCACCTGCCATCATATATACTTTCAGATTGTCGATGCGGTCGCTACTGAATTTTAATTGCAATGGAAGTGCCAAAGTAATACCCTGTATTTTCCTGGTAACCATTGTTCCTTCATTAGAAAAAGGCTCTGGATATTTTAGTGTGTATTGGAAGGCTTTTTCTGTAAAGATTAAATTTAATGGGTAAGTACATAAATCGAAATGTTCCCCTAATCTCATATTTACTAACCATGCCAGACAAATACCACTGCTTTGAATACTTTCAACATCAAGCACACTATCCCGGGCAATAAAAAGAGGGTTGTTTGAAAAATGATAATAAGCTCTGTTTACGCCAAGATTTATTCCAAAATGAAATTTCTTATCATCGTGGTCTTGCAAGTTTAATTCATCATTCCATTGCGAGAATGCAAAGAATGGCAAGACAACCATGCTGATGATAATAATTGTTATTTTATTCCGCAATAGATAGTGCATATGCCGAGGCTCAAGGTTTTACTTTGTGTATGTTGATATCCGATTTTATCGAGTACTTTAATGAAATTTTTTCCTTCAGGGAATTTTTTTATTGAAGCATCAAGATAACTGTAAGCGGTTTTATTTTTTGAAATCATTTTACCAATTAATGGGGTGATGACTTTCATATAAAAATTGTATATAAACTTAATAAAAAATTGTTTTGGTTTACTAAACTCCAGAATAACCAGTTTACCGCCGGGCTTTAATACTCTGTAAATTTCTTCCAATCCGAGTTCCAAATGTTCGAAGTTTCTGACTCCGAAGGAAACAGTTACTGCGTCAAACGAATTGTCGGGATGTTTTATTGCTTCACTATCTCCGTTTGTTAATTCAATAATATCTTCTAATGCAGCTTTTTTTATCTTTTGTCTTCCAATTTCAAGCATTCCATCACTAATATCAATTCCGATTATTTTAGTGGGCTTTAATAGTTTTTCAGCCATTATAGCGAGGTCTGCAGTTCCCGTTGCTACATCCAGCAATGATTGGGGCTTAATAGCTGCTAATTGTTTTAAAGCGATTTTCCGCCAATACACATCTATTCCTGCGCTAAGAAAATGGTTTAAAAAATCATATTTTACTGCGATACTATTGAACATATTAGCAACCTGCTCTTTTTTGCTAAGTGCAGAATGTTGATCAGGGACAATTTTATCATGTGCAAATTCGGTCATAAGTCTGCAAATATACAAGGTTTGGATGTTTATGTTTCTGTGACCGAAGTTTGATTATATATTGAGTACTTTTGTTTAACAAAAATTTTACATGCAGATTAAGAAAGCGGTTTATATCATTAGTAATCCTGATTTTGAAAAATGTCCAAATCCAGACAGGCCTGAGT
>CALQJK010000279.1:0-3039 GCA_943330875.1 Chitinophaga pinensis | reverse complement strand
GTATTATTATTAGAATTGTTTGTATGGAGTTCTTTGATATTGTTTCCAGCGTCCTGTTCATTAGTATACATCGGCATGTTATGCGACATGGATGGATTCTGTATGATGTCGAAAAACATTTTCTTCAATTCATTTACATCTTTTTTCATGTCGAAAAATAACTTGTAAAGTATTTCTCTTTCATTGGCAAATTCAGCCTGACTTACCGCTCCAGGACCTCCACTCAAAGCAGGTAATCTGGAATGATTTTGTTCAGGTAGAAATCCTTTTAGTTGTTCTGCTGTAATCGACTTGTCTTTACTTAAAACCGAAATTTGTTCTGCAATATTTTTCAACTCTCTCACATTACCTGGCCATCCGTAATTGATTAAGATCTGTTTGGCTTCATCGGTTAATTGAACAGGACTTGTTTTATATCTTTCTGCAAAATCAGTTGCAAATTTTCTAAATAGAATGATGGTGTCTTCTTGTCTGTCACGAAGCGAAGGCACTCTAATAGGAACGGTGTTTAATCTGTAGTATAAATCTTCTCTGAATTTACCTTTATGGGTGTATTCAAGCAAGTCTTTATTAGTGGCTGCAATTACCCTTACATCAGTCTTTTGTACTTTACTACTTCCTACACGAATATACTCACCGGTTTCGAGTACACGAAGTAATCTGGCTTGAGTGCCCAATGGCATTTCTCCAATTTCATCCAGAAAAATAGTGCCTCCGTTTACCGTTTCAAAATAACCTTTACGGCTGTCAACGGCTCCAGTGAAAGATCCTTTCTCATGACCAAATAATTCCGAATCAATAGTACCTTCTGGAATAGCACCACAGTTCACCGCAATAAATGGATTGTGTTTGCGTGCAGAAAGTGAGTGGATAATTTGTGAGAAGACTTCTTTACCAACGCCGCTTTCTCCATTGATCAGCACACTTAAATCTGTATTGGCAACTTGCGTAGCTACATTAAGTGCATGATTGAGTGCCGTAGCATTACCAATAATGCCGAATCTGTTTTTTATTAATTGTAAATCCATGTTTTAATCTATTGCTTTTCCAATAAGGGTTCCGGCAGTACACTCGTGAATCTTCACCATGGCATATTCGCCTTTTTTGAAAGTCATTTTAGGAAAAACGACTACTTTGTTTTGATCATTCCTGCCGTAAAATTCGTCTTCGTTTTTTTTGGAGTTACCTTCTATCAAAACTTTGAATGTTTTTCCCACTTCTTTCTGCATACTTTCCAAAGAATGGATTCTGTGAAGGGCCACTAACTCTTGCAGTCTGCGCTTTTTTGTTTCAAGAGGGATATCATCCTCCAATTTTCTAGCAGCTAATGTCCCAGGTCTTTCGGAATAAAAATACATATATGCAAGATCGTATTTGCAATATTCCATCAGGCTTAAAGAATCCTGGTGATCTTCTTCTGTTTCTGTACAAAATCCTGAAATTAAATCTGTGGATAATCCACAATCGGGGATCAATTCTTTTATTCGGTTCACTTTGGAAATGTACCATTCTCTTGAATAAGTGCGGTTCATTAATTCCAGTAATCTGGTGCTGCCACTTTGAACCGGAAGATGAATATAGTTACAGACGTTTTCGTATTTTTTTATGGTAAATAAAACCTCGTCGGTAATATCTTTAGGATGTGAAGTGGAAAAGCGTACCCTTAATAATGGAGAAATAAGGGCTACTTTTTCAAGAAGTTTTGCAAAAGTAATAGTCTCATTTTTTTCTTCGTCGTTCCAATTGTAGCTGTCTACATTTTGTCCAAGCAGCGTTACTTCTCTATAGCCATCATTGAAAAGGGCTTCACATTCCGCAATAATACTGATGGCGCTTCTGCTTCTTTCTCTTCCTCTTGTAAAAGGCACTACGCAAAAAGAGCACATATTATTACATCCTCTTGTGATACTTACGAATGCATTGATACCATTGCTGTTTAATCTGATGGGAGAGATATCGCCGTATGTTTCGTCTCTGCTTAATAATACATTTACTCCTTTTTGTCCTGTTTCTGCATCTTCAAGGAGTTGCGGTAAACTTCTATAGGCATCTGGTCCTACTACAATATCTACGAGTTTTTCTTCTTCCAGTAAATCAGCTTTTAATCTTTCTGCCATGCATCCCAAAATGCCAATAATCAAACTTGGATTTTGTTTTTTAAGTTGGCGAAATTCGGTCAGACGCTTTCTGATTCTTTCTTCGGCTTTCTCTCTTATGGAGCAAGTGTTGATCAGAATAATATCGGCTTGTTCCAGGTTAGAAGTTGATCCAATGTTTTCTTTTTGTAAAATGGAAGCTACGACTTCACTGTCTGCAAAATTCATAGCGCAGCCATAACTTTCTATATAGAAATGTTTATCAAATCTTTGATTAGGATTTTTTTGGGTAGAAAACGCCTCGCCTTGTCGGGTCTCATCATGTAGTTTATCTGTTATTAATTCCTCCATCGGGTGTAAAAAATTTATGTCGCAAAGATAACGGAATTGAGTTTAAAAGTGACAGGATGGCATAGTTGGTTGATTGAAGGGTTGAGAGATTGAAAGGTTGAAGGGTTGGTTGGTTGAAAGGTTGAAAGGTTGATTTAGCTATATAGCTTTAAACCCCGCTAGGGGTGAAATTACTCTAAACAGAAAGCAACAAATAACAAAACCCCGTTAGGGGTGAAATCACTCTATCAGAAAGCAACAAATAACAAAACCCCGTTAGGGGTGAAATTATTCTGCGGGATTTCTTATCGAATTACAGAGCCATTTTATTTGACAACCAGCTGTTTTTCAGTTTTGTAACCCACTTTTCTTCGAATTCTTTTTTAGATAAAATAGTGTTATTAAAATACAAGGTTTCAGGAGAAATGAACTGGTTTGAAAGAGCTGTATGGAGTTCATTTAATGGAATTTGAACTATTTTGTTATCAACCCAAAAAGCCAATAGTTGTCGATCGAATAATTCCACATTATAATTATTTTCAATTTCTTTTACTACTCGAACGGAAGAATCTGTACTACATCCGCTTACTCCTGTTGCAGATTCATCGGCCAT
>CALQJK010000278.1:0-3043 GCA_943330875.1 Chitinophaga pinensis | reverse complement strand
TGAGATTCCGATGTAAAAAAAATTTTGCCGTTCGTTTAAACAACTAGCCCACCGTTTAAACGGTGGGCTAGTTAAAAAGCATAATCAAAATAGTTGCAACACCTAAGAGAATGGAATAGACATAAAGCGATCTAACGTTTACCTTTTCTTTTAGCAACAATATCATAGAAATTATTGGTAGTACAAATAACATAACTAGAACTGGAAGCCAAAGAATCTCAAAGATTGCTCCAACTAAAGCAACGCTATATACATTTATAACCTGCCCCAGCCACCAGTATCCTGACACAATGATGCTCAATAAAAAAACCATTTTACTAGTTCTTGAATTTTTAAATAGTGTTGAATACTCTTTCATGAAACTTAAATTAATAGTATTAGTTTATTCTAATTACTAAAATAAGCTAGAACTGGAAACTTGATGTCAAACACCCTTAAACCAGCAAAAGCGTCTTAAATCATTCAACCACTTGAACTCATTGAACCTTTTAAACAACCACACCCACCGCAACCATTTTCCTCAACATCGTTGCAATTCCATTCGCATCAATTCCAATTTCATCATACAATTGCTTAGGCGTTCCATGCTCTACCAATCTATCGGGAATGCCCATTATTTTTACATCAGCTTTGTAGCCATGTTCATTCATGAATTCTAAAATGGCAGAACCAAATCCACCTACAACAGTACCATCTTCTACCGTAATTATTTTATTGAATTTAGAAAACACTTCGTGTAGCATTTCTTCATCCAAAGGCTTTACAAATCGCATATCATAATGTGCGGGATTAATTCCTTCAGCCTTAACATCACGGATAGCCGCAGCAGCAAAATTTCCGGGATGACCAAATGAAAGTATCGCAATATCTTTCCCATCTTTTAATTTTCTTCCGGTGCCAACTTTAATTTCTTTCATTGCTGTTTTCCAGTCTACAAGCATTCCCTCTCCTCTTGGATATCTGATTACAAATGGAAGTTCGCTGCTATCTAACTGTGCTGTGTACATTAAATCCCTTAATTCAGACTCATTCATTGGCGCACTTACAATCATGTTGGGTATGCAACGCATATAAGCAATATCATAACAGCCATGGTGCGTAGGGCCATCATCACCAACAAGTCCTGCTCTATCTAAGCAAAATATTACAGGAAGTTTTTGAATAGCAACATCATGTATAACCATATCGTATGCACGCTGCATAAACGAAGAATAAATATTACAGAAAACTTTTAATCCCTGAGTAGCCATACCTGCGCTTAAGGTTACGGCATGCTGCTCACAGATACCCACGTCAAAAGCGCGATCGGGCATTTTCTCCATCATGAATTTTAGGGAACAACCACTTGGCATTGCAGGAGTGATTCCCATAATTTTTGGATTCTTCTCTGCAAGCTCTATAATAGTATGGCCAAATACATCCTGGTATTTTGGAGGTTGTGGCGCATCAAAAGTTTTCTTAAAAATTTCACCGGTTACTTTATCAAATAATCCTGGTGCATGCCATTTCGTTTGGTCTTTTTCTGCGAGATCATAACCCTTACCCTTAACCGTTTTAATATGTAATAATTTAGGGCCGGGAATATCTTTTAAATCACTTAATGTTTCTATTAACTTATTTACATTATGTCCATCAATTGGACCGAAATAACGGAGTTGCAATGCTTCAAATAAATTACTGCTCTTACTCACTATTCCTTTCAAACTTGCTTCCAGCTTACTTGCCATATCTCTGCTGAAATTTTTTCCTATGGGTAATTTCCCCAATATTTTCCATACATTATCGCGAAGATCATTGTATGTATGAGAAGTGGTAATATCCGTAAGATATTCTTTCAAAGCACCAACATTAGGATCGATGCTCATGCAATTATCATTCAAAATAATCAACACATTACTCTTTTCTATTCCGGCATGGTTCATCGCTTCAAATGCCAACCCTGCAGTCATAGCACCATCGCCAATAACGGCAATGTGTTGTTTGTTGGTTTCTCCTTTGTAATGAGAAGCCATTGCCATGCCCAAAGCCGCAGAAATAGATGTAGAAGAATGACCTACACCAAAAGTATCGTACTCGCTTTCACTTCTTTTAGGAAAGCCACTTAAACCATTGTATTTTCTATTCGTTGGAAAATTATCTCTTCTACCAGTTAAAATCTTATGCCCGTATGCCTGATGCCCTACATCCCAAACCAACTGATCATTAGGAGTGTCAAACACATAATGCAAAGCAACCGACAATTCCACCACACCTAGACTTGCACCAAAATGTCCACCATAAACACTTACCACATCTACAATATATTGTCTCAATTCATTACAGACCGCCTGCATCTGACTCTTCTTCAACTTCTTCAAGTCTGCAGGACTATTGATTTTCTGTAATAATTTACCTGGTTTGATATCCATTCCTTAAAATTTGGGTATTGTAAAAATAACGATTTAACCCTAATATCAATTAAACAAAAAGCAAGTCATTTTGTTCAACACATTGCTCCGTTCAATCCTCTTTCAACCATATTTCAACCATATATCAACCATATATCAACCATATTTCAACCATTCTTCAACAACCTTACAACCACCCTTACAACCACCCTTAAACCACCACATTCACCATCTTTCCCTTCACAAAAATAATTTTCTTTGGTGCTGTACCTTCCAGCCATTTTTGAACAACCTCATTTGACAAAACAATTTGCTCTACTTCATCTGTAGAGGCTTCCAATGAAATCGAAATTGACGTTCTCATTTTGCCATTAATTGATACAGGGTATTCTTTGCTTGTTTCTAACAGATATTTTTCTTCAAAAACAGGATAAACAGCGTCTAAAATTGAGGCGCTGTTTCCCAATTGATGCCATAACTCTTCTGCAATATGTGGCGCATATGGACTTAATAAAATCAATACTTTTTCAAGCACTTCTTTTTTATGACATTTTAATTCTGCCAATTCATTTACACAAACCATAAATGCGCTCACCGCTGTATTGAAAGAAAAATTTTCTGTATCAGCTGCTATTTTTTTAATGCTCTTGTGTAAT
>CALQJK010000277.1:0-3058 GCA_943330875.1 Chitinophaga pinensis | reverse complement strand
TTTTCTCCGCTAAACCTTTTTTTGACAAAACATCGGTTATAGCGGCTGTAAGTGTTGTTTTTCCATGATCTACGTGACCGATGGTACCAACGTTAAGATGGGGTTTATCCCTCTTGAATGATTCTTTTGCCATTGTTTAAATTTTAATTGTTGTTTTGAAAAAATTCTGATTTGCATTTTAAGTCTACAAACCTTTGACTTAATATTTTTATTAGCGACTCAATTACTTTTTATTAGAGCCATAGGTGAGAATCGAACTCACGACCCCTTCCCTACCAAGGAAGTGCTCTACCCCTGAGCTACCACGGCTTGCAGAGCAAAAGTATTTAATCATAAACATTCTGAAAAATATAGAATGTTTAATTTAAATGAGCGGAAGACCGGGCTCGAACCGGCCACCTATAGCTTGGAAGGCTATCGCTCTACCAAATGAGCTACTTCCGCATTACAATTTGAGCATTTGGATTTTTGACAGTTACTCAATAAGTAACCAACAAAATGCAAATAAACACCAAATCACAGAAACTTCATTTTAAAATTTTCAGCTTGAAAATTTTAAACCGTTTTGTGGGCAGTGGTGGATTCGAACCACCGAAGTCGAAAGACAGCGGATTTACAGTCCGCCCCATTTGGCCACTCTGGTAACTGCCCATTCAAAAAAGAGCCGAAGAAGGGAGTCGAACCCCCGACCTGCTGATTACAAATCAGCTGCTCTACCAACTGAGCTACTTCGGCATGTTTTATTGATCTGGTTAAAATCTGCTTAAGATGACTAAAGAATCAACATTCATAGCCAGCTTTCCACTTATTGTAATAGATTAAATTAAATAAAGAACTCGTTCCAAAATGAGGAAACAAAAATGAACCTTTTTTTTTGGAAGGCAAAGGTAAGTGAAAATGATTAATAGAAAAAAAATGTAAGCCTTTTTTTTGGAATGTTTTTTTTTGCAAAAAAAAACTCCCGTTTATAGGGAGTTTTTTTAATGGAATTTTTTAGAAATTATGCTGCCATTCGCTGTTTTCTCTTTTTTATTTGCATGATTAGTGCATCCATAGCTAAATCAAAACTTTCCTCAAAAGTTTTACAGGAATGCTTTACAAAGAATTCGTGTTTTGGAATGGCGACTTTAATTTCGACGACTTTATCCTTAATCGCATGAACTATATTATCTAATTTCAAATAAATATTAACCGCGGTAATCTTGTCATGAAATTGATTGAGTTTTATAATTTTCTTTTCAATATGGCTTTTTAATTTGCCATCAGCGTCAAAGTGTACTGTTTGAATGTTTACGTTCATAGCTTAATCTTTAAGGGTAAAAAATGAGTTTTAATTATTTTGATTCAAATTAAAGTGCATTACTTCAATTCGCCTCAGTAAGTTAATTAATCAAACGCAGTTTTTGAAATAAAATTATGCTTTAACAAAAAAATAATAATACTGACGGGTGCTATGCTTTAGGATGTGCTTTTTTATAGATATCCTTTAACTTTTCAATGGTATTGTGTGTGTAAATCTGGGTAGCAGCTAAACTACTGTGTCCGAGCAATTCTTTTACTGCATTAAGGTCTGCTCCATTATTACTCAAATGTGTAGCGAAAGTATGGCGAAGAATATGAGGACTTTTTTTATCAATAGTAGTAACTAAAGACAAATACTTTTTTACTGCATTGTACACCCATTTTGGATATAACTTCTGCCCGTTTTGTCTTACCAGTAAAAAAATATTGTCAGGATTTGTTAGTGTTACTTTTTTTGCTGCACTATACCCTTTTATGGATTGAAGTAATTCAGTACTGATTGGAATAATCCTTTCTTTACTTCCTTTTCCCAATACTTTGATACTTGATTTTGCAACATCAATTTGATTTTCTTTTAAACCAATCAATTCAGCTTGACGTATTCCAGTATTATATAGTATTTGCAAGATTAACCGTTCTGTTTTTCCGGTCCAATCATCTGGAAATTCAATATGAGTAAACAAAGTATCCGTATCCCGCTTATCTACAAATTGGGGCAATCTTTTACTTTGTTTGGGAGAAACTACGGTTGCCATGGGGCTTACTTCAATCTCGCCTTGTCGCAGCTGGTACTTAAAGAAGGTCTTTAATGATGAGATTTTGCGGTTAATGGTTTTCGAGCTGTTTTCTTCCGATTTTAGATGAGCCAACCAGGAACGGACATACGTAGATTTGATTTTGGACAGCTGATTTTCATCAAATTCGGTCGCTAAGAATTCAAAAAAGGAATTAAGGTCCGTCTCGTAAGAGACAATAGTGTGCTGAGAATATCTTTTTTGATATTTCAAATAATCGAGGAAAGAATTGATTTTATTGCGCAGACTTACATCCATAAAAAATGGTAACTAAAGTTATAGTATAACTAAAGTTACCAATTAAAAATATGAATACCCAAATGGATTAATCCAATTGGCCTGTTGACAATTGTTGCTTGTAGACTGCTTTAAGCACTTTGGTACGGTGTCTGATGGACGGCTTAATAAAAGCCTGTCTTTCTCTTAAATGAAGAAGAACACGGCTCTTCTCAAATTTCTTTTTGTACTTCTTTAATGCCTTGTCGATGTTTTCGCAATCTTTTGAATCAATAATTAACATGTTAAATACCTCCTTTGGTGAAAAAATACCACTTTTTAAAAAGCGGGACGCAAAGATAGCAGAATTATTTAAAATAAAAAATATCTAGATAAAATCCGAAATTTGAGCATGTTTACAGGAATAATTGAAAAAATAGGTATTGTTGCCGATATAGAAATCAAAGGATCTAACCTAAGTTTTTGGATTGAATCCCCTCTTAGTTCAGCATTAAAAACAGATCAAAGCGTTAGCCACAATGGGGTTTGTTTGACTGTTGAAGAGATTATTGAAGATAAATATCGGGTGACTGCCATTCAGGAAACTTTACAAAAAACGAATTTAGCTACATTAAAAATTGGCGATTTTGTCAATTTAGAAAGATGCATGCAAATGAATGGAAGGCTTGATGGGCATGTAGTTCAAGGGCATGTAGACACAACTGCGATTTGTAAAAATATTTTTG
>CALQJK010000276.1:0-3059 GCA_943330875.1 Chitinophaga pinensis | reverse complement strand
GGTGAAATAAAAAATTAAAACTGTTGTATCAGATTAAAATATTCAACAGTTTTTTTGATTTTATAAAAAGGGAGTGTTTCCATTAATGCTTTAACCTCTTCCTCTTCCATATCTTTAAAAATCAAGACTGCACCATTTTTAGCTTCTCTCAAAAACAAATGCTCAAGGAATCCTTGCAACTTCCAATTAGCAACTACCTCTTGCTCCTGTTTCAATAATTCAGGAAAGTTACTAGGAAGGTTTTCCATATCGAGTGTTAAAATTACTTGTACTCTGTTCATGTTATTTTATTAGCGGGTTTAATTATAAATGTACGATTCATTATTTGTCTGCCCTTGTTGGTTTTTTCACCAACAACAAGAGCGATGAAATTCGTTGGTCAAAAGATTAACTAAGGTAAAAAGTTTAACCCTTTAATTTCTTGATAATTACGTACTCAATCATCGCATTATAGTTGCATCTTTCGTTTGTAAGGGGGCAAACAAAGAAAGCCTTATAGAAATGTCGGGCTCTTTTTGCTACAAATCTTTCACAAACCAAAAGTCTGTTTGGGGCGTTGAACCTAGCGGGAAATCATTCTCAACTCCTGAATTCAAGAAGCCATGTTTTTCGTAAAAACCTCGGGCGCGGAAGTTATATTCCCAAACTGATAAATACATCACCTCGAAACCATTTTTACGGGCGAAATCAATAGCGAAATTCATAAGTTCATTCGCCACTCCCGTACCATGAAATTCTTTTAATACATACAATCGAACCAGCTCAATACATTTCCGATTTTGAAATGAATCCAATGGACAAGCATGTTTTGCATTGATGCGCATATAACCTTTCGAGATTCCATCCTCTTCAAAAAAAAAGAAATTATCAGCCTCATCAAGCAACTCTAACGAAACTTGTGCTGAATTGAAATACAAATCTAAAACCCCACTCATATCTTTCCTCGAACAAGTATTGCCAAAGGTGTCGTCAAAGGTCTTTCTGCCAATTTGCTGCAATAGCGTAACATCATTCAAATCACCACGTCTTATCATTTAGCAAAATTATTAAGTTTAGCTTATATAAAACATCATTTTAAAGCTGCAACTTTCACTATTAAGGGGAGAGCCATAATAAAAAAGAGGTCGTTTTCGACATCTTTTCTATTTTTAGAATTTTCCAAAACCTTACTGGTATTGATTAAAACTTGAACAGGTATAGAAAAGGGGATAGTTGCAACTCTTCCTTTTTCCAAAACGACTTTTTCAGAAATGATGCAACTTAGATTCTTCTTTAATCTCAAATGTAAATTTTGGAATAGTTTTATTAATTTTAATCATAGCTAAAAAAGACAAACTTCAATGGGTATAAATTATTTTTCAAAGATTAAAACGGGTGCATTATGAAATTAGGGACATTAGTAAAATGGAGCTTTATAATTGGTTTTATTATTACTCTTTTGGGAGCTTATTTAAAAATAACACATTCTAAAGGTGCTTATCCCCTATTAATCATAGGCGTTGCTTCGAATTTGGCTTTCATTGCGAGTGCAATTTATGAAGTGAGGACATCCACTCGAATTAACAATCATGAAAAAAGAATGTGGACTATTGCTTTCATTTTTATGAGCGGATTTGCCGGACTTATTTATTTTTTTATTGGTAGAAAGCGAATAGCCATTAGTAATTAAGTTTATGTAGTTTGAATTAGATAATATTTCATCAAATGCATTTATAGTGAGAAGAATTTAAATTTTCTAATTTCACAAATTCATACACCTAAGACTTTTTCAACCCTTTAATTTACTGGTAGTTAAATACTCAATCATCGCATAATAGCTGCAGCTTTCTTCATTAAGGTTAGCATCCATAGTAAACGATTTCAGCAATATTTAGATGGTTTTTTTTGGCGAACTTGTATTGCACCACTAGTTGTTATTTGCGAGAATTTGATTTCAATGAAATAAGTATATTGCATCAACTATTTAGCTAAATCTTGTATTGATAATTTCTAATTTCAAAAATGAATACAACATCTCCAAAATCTGGCAAAGTACTCATGGCAAGTATGATTGGCACCATGATTGAATACTTTGATTTTTATATTTATTCTACTGCAGCTGTTCTCGTTTTTCCAAAGCTCTTCTTTCCCATGTCGAGTCCTACAGCCGCTACTCTGCAGTCATTAGCCACTTTCGCATTGGCTTTTTTTGCCCGACCGCTAGGAGCTGCGCTATTTGGACACTTCGGTGACCGCATCGGACGAAAAGCTACATTGGTGGCGGCATTGATGACGATGGGCCCGTCAACGGTTGCAATCGGTCTACTTCCTGGTTATGCATCAATAGGCATTTTTGCTCCATTGCTGCTTGCTATATTTAGATTTGGGCAGGGCCTTGGTTTAGGAGGCGAATGGGGCGGAGCTGTTTTAATGGCAACAGAATATGCGCCTTCCAAAAAGAAAGCATGGTATGGTATGTTTCCACAACTCGGAGCACCACTGGGTTTCATCTTGTCCAATGGCTCATTTTTGTTATTAAGCAACTATCTTACCAATGAAGAATTTCTATCTTGGGGTTGGCGAATACCTTTCATTGCGAGTGCGATACTGGTTTTTGTAGGCCTCTACGTTCGGCTGAATATTGAAGAAACGCCGGAATTTCAAAAAGTAATTGCATCCAATGAACAGGTCAAGATCCCGATGTTTACTGTACTTAGAAAACATACTAAAATGCTCATCTTGGGTAGCTTGGCGGCTACCACAACATTTGTAATCTTCTACCTGATGACAGTTTTTACTTTGAGCTGGGGAACTACACACCTGGGTTACGAAAAAGAACCCTTTCTTTTGGCTCAGCTTGTAGCAATTCTTTTCTTTGGAATAGGTATTCCGGTTTCAGCAATTTTGGCGGATAAAATGGGAACTTTCCGAATCCTGATTATAGCTACTGTGCTGATCTTTATTTTTGGACTGGCTTTCAAACCATTGTTTGTATCTGGTAATCTTACACTCACTACCATCTTTCTTTCACTTGGACTTCTCGTGATGGGATTTACATATGGTCCCCTCGGCACCGCACT
>CALQJK010000275.1:0-3061 GCA_943330875.1 Chitinophaga pinensis | reverse complement strand
TACAAATTAGTTTTTGATAACCATACTCATTTTGACTTAAACAGTGAGTTGAGAGGGCTTAGCGATTTTTATTTGCATGATATCATCTTTGAGGATTTGAGTGATGCTCCATCTTTTGAGTTTGAATTTTCCTTGTCTAAAGAAGATAAAAAGAAAGCCCCCTATTATGAAAGGGCTTTCAAATTAAGGGGCAAGCAATTATTTAAAAAAATTGAGGAATTGCAATCTAGGAACCAGCCCTCATTTTCATTCGAGCTTTTTTTAATTTATCCCGATAAAATTGAAGAAGCAGAAAAGGTTGATTTGTCTAAATTAGGAAACGCTGGATTCCGTCTGTATGAAGCCTCGCGTGCTAAAGAACATTTGCCGCCAGCAAGGTCTGTAGTTGATTTACATATTGAAAAACTGACTGATACACCCGAATATCTATCAAGCTATGAAATGTTGGATTTACAACTTAATACTTTTGAAAAATATTTCGAACTTTCTGTTTTAAATAAGGCCAATACTTTAATTGTGATTCACGGAATAGGAGAGGGGAAACTGAGAACTGAAATTCATGAGCGATTAAAGCAAAAGTCAAATGTCAAATCTTTTGTGAACCAGTACCATTCTTTGTATGGATATGGGGCTACGGAGATTTATTTTAGTTATTGATACACTTTGTCCTAGGGAAAAATTACTGTCATGAAAAGATTCCATTACTTTAAAATTACTTTTTTGTCTGTGTCGGCAGGTCTTTTTGCAGGGATAGTAGTATACAGATTATTTGATGCGGATTTTTCAAACAAAGATGCAATGATCCGTATGATATTAAAGTCTTTGGCAACTGCAGTTATTACAGGAGCTATCTTGGGCTTGCTGAACATGTTTTTTAAAATAGATAAAATTCAGAAATAAACACAAATCGATATACATCAGAGAAACTTAAAATCAAAAAAATGAAAAATTCATTCGTTTATTATCTGACCATTTTTATACCACTGATTATTTTATACAATCTTTTACAATCAGACAGCATAGATGCAACATGGTTTGTAATCTCCATATTCGCATATGCTTTTATTTACAGAATGATAACAGATTATTACAGACTTTTAAGTAGACATGCCATTGAAAAAAAGGACTTCTGGAAATTATTAATACCCGGAGCAAGGTTTAAATATTTCAAAAGTTTGTATTCTTTTTAGTATGAATAATAAAGAGTGTTTTATTTTAATCAATTCCTTTTAAGAATAAATCTCAATACACCCAATCCTAAAATCGCCGCAATGGCAGAGGCAGTCAGTATCGCCATTTTTCCGATGTTGATTTGATCAGCCTGATTGTAAGCAAGCATCGTAATGAAAATACTCATCGTAAAACCTATACCGGCTAATAACCCCGCTCCGAAAATATGTTTCCATTTGAGTGGATGAGGTAATACACAAAAGCCCAATAGTACAGCAATGCCACTGAAAAGTAAAATACCCAAAGGTTTACCAATAACTAATCCGATAATAATTCCAATCGCTTCACGAGAGAGCAAGCTGTGTTGCCAGTTGTTACTAAATAAAATACAGGTGTTGGCTAAAGCAAATAAAGGAACGATTATAAAAGCAACTGGTTTGTGAAGATGATGTTGCAGTTGGTATGAAATCGAATTTTCTTCTCCTTTTTGAAAAGGTATAGCAAACGCCAGAAGCACGCCCGAAAGGGTAGCGTGCACTCCTGAATGCAACATGAAATACCACATCAAAATTCCTCCAATAATATAAGGAGTTAGCACATTTACTTTCAGTTTATTTAATATCAGCAATATCACAAAAATGCCGAGCGATAAACTCAGATACATAAATGAAATGCTGCTGGTATAAAACAATGCGATAATGATAATAGCACATAAATCATCAATCACAGCCAATGCGGTTAAAAATATTTTTAATGAAGGCGGAACTCTTTTTCCTAAAAGCGCCAGCATGCCAATTGCAAAAGCAATATCCGTTGCCATGGGAATTCCTGCGCCAGATTGTTCGGGTGTATTATAATTAAAAAATAAAAATATACAGGCAGGAACAATTACTCCACCAAAAGCACTTACAACAGGAAACAATGCATTTTTGAAATTCGACAATTCTCCCACATAAACTTCACGCTCCAGTTCTAAGCCTATCAACAAAAAAAAGATAGCCATCAATCCGTCGTTGATCCAATGAGATAAGGAGTGTCCCTGTATTGATGTTTCCCAAAAGTTGATGTATCCGTTTCCAAAACTACTGTTGGACAATATCAATGATAAAGCTGTGCAAAATATAAGTATGAATCCGCCGGTTTTTTCGCTGTTGAAGAAGTCTTTGAATAATTTGCTTACCATTACTTGGGAACTTTTAATTTTCTAAAAATAATCATTTTGGAGGTTTGTTGTATGCCTTCGTTGGTGTAAAATGCCTTTGTTGGTGTTTTCACCAAAAAGAAACTATCTATATCTTAATCATTATGTTGGTCAAAAGACCCACTTGGGCAAGAAACTATCTATGCCTTAACCATGTTGGTCAAAAGACCAACATTAGGCAGCATACCTTCATTGGTGTTTACCAACATATATAAATCTAGTATTTCAAAACCCAATAAATAAAGTTATTTTTACAGCCTATCAGCCGGCTATCGCTTCATTCAATTGAAGAGGAAAGTCCGGACAGCAAAGGGCGACACACCGGTTAATTTCCGGCTTCTTTGAGTAGTCAGAGAAAGAGAAAGTGCCACAGAAAATAACTGCCTCGAGAAATCGTGGTGAGGGTGAAAATGTGAGGTAAGAGCTCACGGTAATGGTTAGTAATAATCATTATGGGTAAACCTTGTGTGCTGTAATGCCACGTAAATCAATGTTTGAGGGCGGCTCGTCCGAATCAGATTTATCTGATGCATTGAAGGGTAGGCAGCAAGATTGTGCTAGTAATAGTACAGCCAGATAAATGATGGCCGCTGTTATGGAAACATAATGGTTACAGAATCCGGCTTATGGCTGATAGTTTTTTTCTTTTAAATGCTGTTGCAGCAATTTTATCAATGGGAAAAGTGAGTG
>CALQJK010000274.1:0-3074 GCA_943330875.1 Chitinophaga pinensis | reverse complement strand
ATCCGAACGAATACGGTAGATGAAGCTTTGGCAATTGAAAATAAAAATCCTTATGGAAACGCTGCAAGTGTATTTACACAAAGCGGAGCTATGGCAAGGTACATTATCGACAAAGCCAGCGCAGGAATGATTGGTGTTAACGTAGGTGTTCCTGTGCCAAGAGAACCCTTTTCTTTTGGTGGTTGGAATGAAAGTAAATTCGGCGTTGGAGATATTACAGGAAAGAGTTCGATTGAATTCTGGACTAAGTTGAAAAAGAGTACAACCAAGTGGAATCCTGAAGCTGGGGTGAATTGGATGAGTTAGGAGTGAAAATTGAAATAAGTAAATTGGTTTCACGCAAGGCTCGCAAAGTAGCAAAGTGAACAACCTTAACTATTAAACCTTAACCCATTAAACTTTTTAAATCAACTAATCAACTATTTAACAAACCACAAACAATAAACAATAAACAATAAACATGTCTGAATCAAAGGAAGTCGTACAGCAAAATTTAGATTATACTTTATTTTCCTGGAGCAAACAAAAAGGTCAAAGCCCAATCGCAGTAAAGCGCGCAGAAGGTGTTTATTTATATGATTATGACGATAATCGAATCATTGATTTTTCTTCAGGACTACTGAATGTAAATATTGGCCACGGTAATCAGCGTATAACCGATGCTGTTGTAAAGCAAATGCAGGAAGTGAGTTACGTTACACCAAGTTGTGTAACAAAAGTTAGAGGAGAGCTGGGGAAAAAATTAGCAGAAATTTGTCCAGGCGATTTGAATAAAGCTTTTTTTACTTTATGTGGAGCAACGTCAATCGAGAATGGTATTAAATTGGCAAGATTATATACAGGTCGTCATAAAATATTAAGTCGGTATCAATCTTATCATGGGGCTTCAATAGGAGCCATTTCTGCAAGTGGAGATCCGAGAAGAATCCCCGTAGATGCACAACAGGCTCCGAATTTCGTTCATTTTGATTTGCCTTATTTCTATCGTTGGGAGTACGGAGAAGAAAATCTGTTGAAAGAAGCTGTAGCGCAATTGGAAAGAATGTTGGCTTATGAAGGTCCTGCAACAGTGGCGGCCATTTTACTGGAAGGCGAATCAGGTTCTTCGGGCTGTTTGCAATATCCAATAGGCTATTTAAAAGCAGTAAGAGAAATATGTAACAAACACGGCATCTTATTAATAATGGATGAAGTGATGAGTGGTTTTGGCAGAACGGGAAAATGGTTTGGCTTTGAAAACCATGGTATCATTCCCGATATGATTGCTATGGCAAAAGGATTGACATGTGGGTATCTTCCTTTCGGTTGCCTAATGGTTTCTGATACTATTGCAGCCAAATATGATGACACCGTATTAGCACTCGGATTAACGTACTCCGCACATCCTGTTAGTTGTGCCGCAGCTTTGGAAACATTGAAAATTTATGAAGACGATAACTTGATTGAAAACGCCGCTGCAATGGGAGCTTATGTTACAGAACGCATGAAAGAGTTGATGGCGAAACATCCTTCTATTGGCAATTTCAGAACAACAGGATTATTAGGTTGCATAGAGTTGGTAAAAAACAGAACGACAAAAGAACCAATGGCTCCGTTTAATGCGAAGCCCGATGAAATGGTAGTGATGAATAAAGTGGCAGCAAAAATCAGAGAGCTGGGTATGTATACCTTTGTGCGTTGGGGCTATATTTTTGTAGCGCCACCATTATGTGTAACAAAAGCACAAATCGATGAAGGGTTGGCTATTATCAGCGAAGCTATTAAAATTGCTGACGAACACGTTAATTAAAACCAATGGATAATTCAACACAATTCAATGCTTCATTAACTAATGAAGATTTAGCTCCAATTCAACAAGATCAACGCAAATGGGGTACATGGAATTATGCAGCTTTATGGATTAGCATGAGTTTGTGTATACCAACTTATATGCTTGCAAGTTCATTGATTGAAGGAGGAATGAATTGGTGGCAATCCATTCTTACGATATTTATTGGCAATTCAATTGTATTGATTCCCATGATATTGAATGGACATGCCGGAGCAAAATATGGTATACCTTTTCCTGTATTTGTTCGGGCCAGCTTTGGAACTAGAGGCGCCAATATTCCGGCGATGCTTCGTGCTATTGTTGCCTGTGGCTGGTTTGGTATTCAAACATGGATCGGAGGCGCATCACTTTATAATTTAATCAGAGCATGGAATCCTTCCTTAGCAGAAATAGACCATACCAGTTTATTTCCTCAGGCATTACCCATGATTTGCTTTCTTGCTTTTTGGGCATTGAATATGTTTGTCGTGTACAAAGGTGTTGACAGTATTAAAAAATTATTGGTATTCAAAGCTTTTTTTCTTCCAGCTGCTGCATTAGCCTTACTTATTTGGGCAATATGGGCTGCTAAAGGATTAGGTCCTATATTAGAACAACCATCAAAATTCAAAACCTCAACGGAATTCTTTGCTTATTTTTTCCCGGCACTAACGGGAATGGTTGGGTTCTGGGCAACTTTGTCTTTAAATATCCCTGATTTTACAAGATATGCCACTTCTCAAAAAGCACAAGTGAGAGGACAGCTCATAGGACTTCCTCCGGCTATGACTTTCTTCGCTTTTGTGGGCGTAATAGTGACATCATCAACAGCAATTATTTATGGCCATACGGAATGGGATATTGTGAAAGTTGCAGGAAGTTTTGATAGTAAAATAATGGTAACTATTGCAATGATTGGTATTATTATTTCAACCTTAGCAACAAATATTGCAGCGAATATTGTAAGTCCTGCCAACGATTTCTCTAACCTTTCTCCACAAAAAATAAATTTCAGAACGGGTGGTTATATCACTGGAATAATTGGGATTCTTATTTTTCCTTGGAAATTGATTGCAGATCCTAATGGCTATATTTTCACCTGGCTTATTGCGTATTCTAGTTTGCTTGGTCCGGTTGGAGGCATCATGATTGTTGATTATTACGTGATTAGAAAAAAGAATTTAGTAGCAGAAGATTTATACCGTCATGATGGAGTCTATGGTTACAAAAATGGATTTAACACCATGGCAATTGTTGCTTTGCT
>CALQJK010000273.1:0-3094 GCA_943330875.1 Chitinophaga pinensis | reverse complement strand
TTTTTTTCCAGTACAAGCATAGATAACGCACTGATCATGTTAAAGGCAGCGATGATTAAAATTAAAGTAAGCACCAAATAAATGGCCCACTTTTCAGTCTTCATGGTATTGTAGAGATTTGAATTTTGTTCGTATCTATTTTTAATAATAAATCTATCGCCCAATATTTTATTCAAGGCAGCTTTAGTATCCTTGTCGTTTACGGCAGGTTTTAATTTTATTTCTGCAGCACTAAAGGCGTCATCACGCATGCCCATTTGTTGTTTTACAAAATCAATATTGGTGATGGCATAAGCATTATCGAAATCTTGTTGAATAGAAAAAACGGCGGATGGACTAATAATCCCTTCGCTTAAAGTTTCTAGAGGGTCATTACTGCTGTTATTTGTTTTGGGTAAAATGACGGTAAGTCTTTCTGGGCCCAAAGCTTCATTCATACTTATTCCTGCAGCATTTTGTAATCCTGCACCTACAATGAGGAATGGGTTTTCTGCATCACCTAAATCGTATTTCCCCTTTTTTATGTTAGCGGAAATGCCACACACATATTTATAGTTATTGTCTACGCCTTTGAGCTGGAGAATGGTTTGTGATTCCCCGTTTTGAATCAGTGCTTTTTCTTCTACAATTAAGGATAAATAATCAACGGATGTATTGCTGCTAAGTTCTTTTATTTTTTGTGGGGTCAATACAAATGTCTTTCCATTAGCAGGAACAATTTTCATGTCGGCATAGAAAGAAGAGTACAAAGATTTTACGAGGTCTTCAAAGCCATTAAAAACACTCAGTACAAGAATCTGACAGCAGGTTGCAAAGGCGATTACAGCAGTAGTTACCCATGCAATAATATTGATAGCGTGAGTAGATTTTTTTGCTCTGAAATATCGCCATGCAAAATTTAAATACATTTATTGGAGTAGGGGGTTTATTTTTTCTCTTCTTTGTTTTTGATGTCTTTAAACAATTGTTCCATTTTGTCGACATAATCAAGTGTATCGTCAATATAAAAATTCAGTTGTGGCATTGAGCGGAGTTGGTGCCTTACTCTCACCGTGAGTTCTTTTTTAATTTCCCAGCTTCTCTCTTGAATTATTTTAAGTGCAGCAATGGCATCTTTTACTTTAAAGAAACTAAGATAAATTCTCGCATCAAAAAGATCCGGAGTAATTTTTACCGATGCAATGGAAACCATTCCTCCATCAATCATGGAAAGTCCCAATCGTTGAAAAATCTCATTCAAATCTTTCTCTAATACTGCCGCAACTTGTTTCTGTCTTTTCCCTTCTATCATAATATTAATGAGTTTATTAGGTGTAAAATTAGTTACTTTGCCCCTTACAAAGCATGTTATTAAAAAATGAGAAAATATTCCAGGGTTTTAAGTTATTTAAAAGATTATAAAGGGTCTATCCTGATTTATCTGGTTTCCATCCTATTATCGATTACTTTTTCGATATTGTCTTTAGCGATGTTGTTTCCTTTTCTGCAATTATTATTTGGTGCAAATCAAACGAATATTGGTACTAAATCAACTTCAGTTTCCATAGTAAACACCGTTAATCAATATTTGGCAAAAATGATGAGTGAAGGCGGAGCTTACCATGCGCTGTCCATCGTTTGTATTTTCATTATTCTTTCTATTTTTTTAAAAAACCTTTTTTTATATTTCGCAGCTCGTACGGTTGGTCCTATGAAGAATCGTATTGTTACTCGATTACGCATCGAAATGTACAACAAGCTGCTTAGTTTACCCATTGGCTATTTCACCGAAAAAAGAAAAGGTGATTTGATGAGCAGAATGTCCAATGATATCAATGAAGTGGAGGGCTCGGTAATAGGGGCTTTGGAAGGTTGGGTGAAAGATCCTATTTCTATTATCATTAACCTTTCGGTGCTGCTTTATATCAGTCCAAGATTAACTGTTTTTATTTTATTCAGTTTACCAGTAATGGGCTTATTAATAGGAAGAGTTACCCGTTCCTTAAAAAGACAATCCATAAAAGTGTCTGAAAAAAGTGGCGAAACTTTTTCTACCATAGATGAAACTTTAGGCGGATTAAGGGTCATTAAGGCCTTCAATGTAGAACATAAATTAAAGCAAAAATTTTCTGTAATAAGTGAAGATTTACTGGAAGCCCGAAACCAGATTTTATACAAACAGGCAATGGCTTCTCCATTAAGTGAGTTGATGGGCGTAACCGTTTTTTCCTGCATACTTTGGTTTGGCGGACGTTTGGTATTATCACATGAAATCGCCATGAGTGGCGCATTGTTTCTGACTTACATGGGTTTGTTTTACAACATTATTGATCCTGCAAAATCTATATCAACCGCATTTAGCAATTTACAAAAAGGGTCATCCGCTATCGCCAGAATTGAAGAAGTGTTGAAAGCTCCGGTTACAGTGGATGAAAATCCCAACGGGCATAAAATACACTCGTTCAATCATTCCATAGAGTTTAAAAATGTGAGTTTTTATTATGATGATATCGCCATTCTGAAAAACATCAATTTCAACATTGAAAAGGGAAAAACAATTGCCTTGGTTGGCAGCAGCGGTGCAGGGAAATCTACTTTAGCTGATCTGGTACCAAGGTTTCACGATGTTACATCAGGGGAGATTTTGGTTGACGGGATTAACATCAAAGACTATTCTTTGCAATCATTGAGAGGACTAATCAGCATTGTTACGCAAGAGCCCATCTTGTTTAATGATACCATTGCAAACAACATTGCATTGGGAATGGATAATGCCAATCTGGATGCAATTGTAGAAGCGGCAAAAATTGCTAATGCTGATAATTTTATAACTAAAAAAGAACAGGGTTATCAGACTAATATTGGCGACAGAGGTACAAAGCTGAGTGGAGGAGAACGCCAGCGTGTAACGATTGCCAGAGCTGTATTGAAAAATCCCCCCATTTTAATATTAGATGAAGCCACTTCATCTTTGGATACCGAAAGTGAAAGATTGGTGCAGGATGCGATAAACAAATTGATGAACAACCGTACGTCAATTGTAATTGCACATCGTTTAAGTACTATTCGACATGCGGATGAAATATTGGTATTGCACAAAGGTGAAATTGCAGAA
>CALQJK010000272.1:0-3118 GCA_943330875.1 Chitinophaga pinensis | reverse complement strand
CATCGGGGTGACATTATTCTACAAAGAAAAAGAATCCACCACCCAACCCCATCGGGGTGACATTATTCTACAAAGAAAAAGAATCCACCAACCAATCCCATCGGGGTGACATTATTCTCCAAAAAAAGAAACTTTTTCATAAAATCGATTCTTTTTAAAATTCTGTTAATTTTTATGAAAATAAGTAGTATTTTTATTGTGTAATAGTTGTATTACGCATTTAGATATTTTAACATTTGTAAAGTACTGTTTTATCCAATTTTGTATGTCGATTTGATGCTGAATGGTTTTGGTTAAAATTATTTTCAATACAATATTTAAGTATTTTTTGTGTTTATTTTTTTTATACGAGTGAAATAATAAATGATTACTCAAAAATTGTTTTAAAAAACCAGTTTACTTCAAGAAATAAATTTAATAACTATACCAACTTTAGTTTATTTAATTACGCCAAACCATGATAAATACCAATCGTTTTAAAAATTCATTTTTTTTCATCTTTTTATTATTGAGTTTAAATGTTTTTTCTCAACAATACATCAATGGAAATTTATCTACAGGAGGTCTTAATGCAAATAGTGATCAAGCGCCAAGTGGTTTCTCCTGGAGTGAATTGCAAAGCCCAAATACAACACTAGGATACCCTGCTGATGCCGGCACTTTTTTGTTAGCAGATGATTTTACAGTATGTTCAAACTGGACCTTATCAAAAGTTACTTTTTTCGCTTACGTTACAGAGCTATCTCCTTTGACTAGTTCTCCTTTTAATAAATTAGTATTTGCAATTTACAATGGGGATCCTAAAGCAGGAGGGGCGATAGTTTATGGAGGAACTGATGTTGTAACCAATAATTATTTTTCTACATCTTATACTGCAGGATTATATAGAATTGCAAATGCTAATACAGATTACTCTCGACAAATTTGGAAAATAGAAGTTAATTTATCTACAACATTAACTCCCGGAACTTATTGGGTAGCTTACTCGGTAGGGAATAATAATACTGGTGTTTACACTTCTTATGTTCCTGCAAGTACTTTAGTTGGCTCAGCTACTCAGGCGGGAAACAATGCACAGCAAAAAAATGTTTCTACTGGTACATGGACCACATTAGCTGATGGTGGAAGAGTGCAGGACTTACCTTTTGTCATTGATTACTCCGTTCCAAATTGTTCAGGAACACCTTCTCCCGGAAATACAATATCTTCTGTTGGTGCCGGACCTATTTGCACATCAAATACATTTACGTTATCTCTAACCTCTCCTAATTGTGAAGCTGGGATAACCAATCAATGGCAGTATTCTACTAACGCTGGAACTACGTGGAATAATATTAGCGGAGCAATTTCAAGTAGTCTTAGAACCAATTTTGCTACTGCCGGAGTACCTTCATCTGCTTCAGCTGTTTTATTCAGAGACTCGTTAAGATGTTCCTTTGGTGGATTGGTTGGATACTCTACACCTGTATCAATTACGCAATCAAGTTTTTTCAACTGCTATTGTATCCCTGGATCAACAAATTGTGGAGCATTAGATGATATTCTAAATGTAAAATTTGGTGGAATAAATAAAACATCAACAACAGCATCTGATTGCGTTACAGGTGGATATGTCGATTATACAGGTTCTGTAGCTTCAGGTAATGTTTATTCAGGAATTCCTAATCCGATGAGTGTTACGGTAAATGGTGGGGGTACAGAATTTGTTGGCGTATGGATTGATTACAACCAAAATGGCGTATTTGATAGTAACGAATTTACTTTGTTAGGTACCGGCACTTCAAACACAAGCCCAATTGTTATTTCAGGAAATATTAATATTCCAATTACAGCTTTATCTGGTAAAACACGCATGAGAGTAAGATCTAAATTTAGTACTACACTTTCATCAACAGATGTATGTGCTGCTTATCAGTTTGGTCAAACAGAAGATTATTTTGTAAATATTACTCCTGCCCAAAATTGTGCTGGAGTTCCCGCAACTGGTACAATCATATCAACACCTTCAACAGTTTGTCCTTCTACACCATTTACACTTTCTTTAAGCACTTATACAACATTGGCAAGTTTAATAGGGGTGGAATATCAATGGTATTCTTCACCAGATGGAGTTTCTAATAATTATTCAATTATAAATGGTGCCACTAGTGTTTCTTATTCAGGAACACAATCCGCTGCTACTTATTATAAAGTTATTGCTACTTGCACTATTGGCGGAAGTACGAGTACCGCTATTTTATTAGTAAATATGAATGCTATTATAAATTGTTACTGTACACCAGGTACTACCAATAGTAACGATAATGATATTGCTACAAATGTCACTTACTCTGGAATTAATAATAGCACTTCTAATTCTCCAAACAATGGCTATAGCGACTACACTTCAACGGTAGCTCCTGCAGTCGCATACCGAACTGCAGCTGCACCAATTAGCGTTACTATTCCTTCAGGCTTTTCCGAGAACGCTGCAGTTTGGATAGATTATGACCATAACGGATTGTTTGATGCAAGTGAGTTTAAATTCCTTGGTAGTACAACTTCTGCTGGTGGTATCATTAATAATACCATAACCATACCCGTAACAGCTGTCCTTGGTTTAACAAGAATGAGGGTAAGAGTTAGGTTCGCAACTCAATTAATTTCAACTGATGTTTGTAATGGCTATAGTTTTGGTGAAACGGAAGACTATTTAGTTGATATCAGAGATTTAGTAAGTTGTTCAGGAACTCCTAACCTAGGCACATTAAGTTCAAATTATGCTTCAGTATGTAATGGAGAAAATGTAACTATTACATCAAGTAATGCATCAACGCTTTTGGGTTCTCTTGGATTAATTTTACAATGGAACTCATCTACTAATGGTGTGAGTGGCTGGACTATTGTAAATGGACAAACAACACCAACTTTAACGCAAACTGTAAGCAATACAATTTATTATCAACTTGTTGGTACCTGTGCTTCAAACACCATTACGTCATCACCAATTATGATTTCATTATCGCCATCAACAACTTGTTATTGTGCGTCTAATGCTACAGCTTCAAATAGCTCTGATATAACCAATGTTACAGTTGGTACTTTAAACAATACTTCTGATTGTTCAAGTGTAGCACCT
>CALQJK010000271.1:0-3140 GCA_943330875.1 Chitinophaga pinensis | reverse complement strand
TTATGGAAAATTGCACCTGAAGTAAAAAGCCGACTCAATCAAATTAGATATGGATTAGCTCCGGATCGTCATAATTGGATGTTTAAAATATAGTTTTTGCACATTTTAATGGAGTAATTAAAGCTTAAAAAGGCCTTTTTTCATTAAATGTTAATAAAATTTGAATTTTTAGAACATATTTTTTCTGTTTTCAAATGAATATTGTTACCTTTGCCGTCCAAAAAATAAATGGTTAATAAATGCCAACAATACAACAATTAGTAAGAAAAGGAAGAGAAATCATTAAAGCGAAGAGTAAATCAAGAGCTTTAGATAGTTGTCCTCAACGTCGTGGAGTATGTACGAGAGTGTATACAACAACGCCTAAAAAACCGAACTCAGCTTTACGTAAAGTTGCGAAAGTTCGTTTGACAAATAAAATTGAGGTTATTGCCTACATTCCAGGTGAAGGTCATAATTTACAAGAGCACTCCATCGTGTTGATTCGCGGAGGAAGGGTTAAAGATTTGCCAGGTGTACGTTATCATATCGTTCGTGGTAGTTTAGATACTGCAGGTGTGAAAGATCGTAAACAAAGCCGTAGTAAATACGGGACTAAAAAAGCAAAAAAATAATATTATCAAAATAGTAAGTCATATTCTGACTAAAAATAACAACAATGCGTAAGACACAACCGAAAAAGATTCCATTAGCACCAGATCCAAAGTTTAATGACAAATTGGTTACAAGATTTGTGAACAACCTTATGTGGGAAGGTAAAAAAAGTGGAGCGTTTAATATTTTTTATGACTCTTTAGAAAAGGTAGCAAAGATTACCGGTGAAGATGGTTATGAAGTTTGGAAAAGAGCGTTAACGAATATCACTCCTGGAGTTGAAGTACGCAGTCGCCGTATTGGTGGTGCAACTTTCCAGATTCCTTCTGAAGTTCGTCCAGACAGAAAAATTTCATTAAGTATAAAATGGATGGTACGTTACAGTCGTGAAAGAAATGGTCGTAGCATGGCTGATAAATTAGCTAATGAAATCGTAGCAGCAAGTAAAGGTGAAGGTGCATCATACAAGAAGAAAGAAGATACGCACCGTATGGCTGAAGCTAACAAGGCTTTTGCTCACTTTAGAATCTAATGTATTCACTATAAAATATTCAACCACTCTCCCTAAAAGAGTGGTTTTTTTATGTCTTCAATTTACCCCAGAATTTGCAGTTGAAATCTATTACAAGAAAAAAATCCTGCAAAGACAAGCGTTTGCTTGATTTTTCGATCTCATCATAGTTCACTATGTTTTCGACCAAAAAATCGGATCAACCACTCGTCTTTATTGACTTTTTTCTTTTCATCACAATTCCAACTGCAAAATCCGGGTTTAAAGTATTTAATAGAAAATTAAATTACGCTGTAGTTGAGCGGTTGTAATGATAAGCAAAGAAATGCTATGAATTATTGGTGCGATGCTTTTAAATTGGCACGAGCCGTAGAAAACAATTCAATTGACTACTGCTGGATAGGAGCAGAAGGGGATAATGCTGGAGCACTTGTGTCCTGTTCAGAGATGGAAGGAGCAGAGGTATTGCTCTTTCCCTTTTTCTGTTGCTCTTTTTCTATTTTTCGCTTCTCTTTATCTTCTTTTTCTTTTAGGTCTTTTTGCTCTTTTTCTAGTCTCTTTTTTTCTTTATACTCTTTTTCTTTTTGATCCTTTTCCTTCTTTTTTAATTCTTTCTGCTCTTTTTCGTCTTTTTCTTTTTGATCCTTCTCTTTTTTCTTTAGATCTTTCTGTTCCTTTTCTTTCTTTGCTTTTTCTTCTTTCTTTGATTTTTCCGCAGCTTTTTTTTCTGATTTAGTTAGAATTTTAGTTGTTGATTCATCGGCCTGTTCATCATCTATTTTTAATTTTGCATGCTGGATATTAAAGAAGAAAGTACTTATGGTCATATCATTCATTTCAGCTTTTATAATTTCCATAAAATCACCCTGTTTATTCCAGTCTGCGTCTTTTTTTTCTATTTTGTATCCAACATTTGGAATAAAGTATTCTCCATCAGCCAAGCCTAAAGAAAAGATAGCTGTTTCCGGAGTATTGCCTTTCCCACTATAAATCATGGCTTCCATAATCTTGTCGTTTAGGCTCATGAAATAGACGGAACTGTCTTTGTAAGTTATGGAGCTATCGAATTTACCGTCTTTTGCATAGGCATAACTGAGACGGTTATAGGCAAATGAAATTTCCCTTAAGACCAATAAACTCAATGGGTGAGTTTGCAAGAAAGGTCTAGATTTATTTATAGCTTCATGAAATTCACCCTTTTTATTATGGTCGAAAATTTCAGTTTCTTTTTCCATATCATCAAGTGGTTTGAAATGTGGGTTTTCGGTAAACCCAATCATTAAAGCCAGGGTTTCTGACTTCGTAAGCATAGAGTCATTATCCAGAAACCGGATCAAGATTTTCTGATACGAAAGCCCGCTATTTTTATCTTGACTACTATCTAAAATAGCCTTAAAATCCCTGCTATACATAAACGGAGGTATTGCTATAGTATCGCTGTTTTGTGCATATGATGAGGAAGAAAGAAGTATTAAGGACAGTAAAAGTGTTATTCTGTTTGGCATAGTGTATTTTTTCGCTTTGTAAATTAGTTAATTGTGCTAATAGTAAGTTGATAAACCATGCAAAAATATTAATATTCCCTTTGAGGAGAACGTTTATTTTATTACCTTTGCGCCGCTAAAGGATTCAGTAATGCTGTTTTTTGTATTGAACTGTTTAGCTTAAAATGAGAGCATAAATTATCATATCAAACAATCGATTAGCATTATGCTATCGGCACCTAAAGAGATTTCTTTAGCAATAAGTTACAAATTCACAAAAAAATCAAAAATCAAAATAAAGAAAAATGTCAGATTTACGTTATCAACGAAACTTTGGGATTGCCGCACACATTGATGCTGGTAAAACCACAACCACCGAGCGTATATTGTATTATACAGGTGTAAACCATAAAATCGGAGAAGTGCATGAAGGTGCTGCTACGATGGATTGGATGGCTCAAGAGCAAGAAAGAGGTATCACTATTACTTCTGCTGCTACTACTTGTTTTTGGAATTTTCCAACAACACAAGGAGCTAAAATTGCGGATACT
>CALQJK010000270.1:0-3145 GCA_943330875.1 Chitinophaga pinensis | reverse complement strand
ATTGTGTCCATCTAACCGCACCTGTTAGTTGAGCAATTAAATTCTCTTTAATCACAGAAGGTTCTGTAACTGCTAATGCTGTTACGTTTTGGTAGACCGGACATATTGGATTATTGAAAGAAGTTGCATGAATAGCTTGTGCTAATTCTTCTTTTGCAGTCATCATTAAAGGAGAATGAAAGGCGCCGCCAACTGGCAATACTAATGCGCGTTTGGCTCCAGCTGCTTTTAATTTTTCACAGGCGATTTCAATGCCTCTTGTTGACCCACTGATGACAAGTTGTCCCGGACAATTGTAATTGGCAGCTACAACCACTTCGCCAGTTTCAGTTGATATTTGATGGCAAATTTCTTCTACGAGGTGGTCTTCTAATGATAATACCGCAGCCATTGTTGATGGTTGAAGCTCACAAGCTTTTTGCATGGCTTTAGCTCTTATTGAAACTAGTTTTAAGGCGTCTTCAAAATGTAAAGTTTGATTTGCTACCAAAGCAGAAAACTCACCCAATGAATGTCCGGCAACCATATGTGGTGTTGCTTTTTCAATTGTTTTGAATGCTGCAATAGAATGGATGAATACTGCAGGTTGAGTGATATTGGTTTGTTTTAGATCTTCATCTGAACCAGAAAACATTACATCAGAAATTCGAAAGCCAAGAATATCATTGGCATTTTCAAAAATTATTTTTGCAATCTCATTTGAGTCGTAAAGATTTTTTCCCATTCCACTGAATTGAGATCCTTGTCCTGGGAATACAAAAGCGTGTTTCATCTTGATAATATTTTATGGCATGCTGATTGGATGGTGCAAAGAAATAAAAAAATCCCTTAAAAAAGGGATTTTAAATAATAGTGTTCCATAAATTAATGCAATTTATTGGTGATGAGTTTTAAGAACTCGCTTCTGGTCTCATTTTTTTCAAATGCCCCTGAAAAAGCGGAAGTTGTGGTTACGGAATTCTGTTTGGATACCCCTCGCATCATCATGCACAAATGAGAAGCCTCAATTACAACAGCTACACCTAGAGGGTTCAACGTGTCTTTGATGGCATTTAATATTTGTTCAGTCAATCGTTCCTGTACTTGCAATCTTCTGCTGTATACATCTACTACTCTGGCGATTTTGCTTAATCCTGTTATGTATCCATTTGGAATATACGCGATGTGTGCTTTTCCGTAAAAGGGCAAGATGTGATGTTCACACATACTATATAATTCAATGTCTTTTACAATAATCATTTCACTCACATCTTCATGGAATTTAGCAGATTCTAAAATTGCTTTAGCATCCAAATCGTATCCTTGTGTCAGGTATTGCATGGCTTTTGCAATTCTTTCAGGGGTTTTTTGAAGCCCTTCTCTTTCTGGATTCTCACCGAGTAGTCCAATGATTTGTTTGTATGCGGTTGCTAATTCAAGCGTTTTCTCCGTATCGTAGTGTTCAATTCTTTGGTATGACATGGTATATATTTAAAAAGTACAGCTTGCAGGATAATCTACAAAATTCCTCTCGGTTTCGAATAGACGTACCTGCAGATCAAGATCGGGTTTAATTTCTTTTCTCAGAATACTATAGATTACAACGGCAATGTTTTCCACAGTAGGATTTAGTGTTTTAAATTCGATGCAGTCTTCATTGAAATTTCTGTGATCGAATTTTTCCGTAATATTTTCTTGAATGATATCGCTCAATACTTTCATGTCAATTACATATCCAGTATCGGGATTGATGTCACCAATTACTTTTACAATTAATTCATAATTGTGCCCATGATAATTAGGGTTATTGCATTTCCCGAATACAGATTGGTTGGTCGCTTCGTCCCACAATGGATTGTTCAGCCGGTGTGCTGCATTGAAATGTTCCTTTCGATATACTGCGACTTTGTTGTTCATGTGACTTTAATAACAATTGTTGAAGTGAAATGTTCGGTATTTTATTAAAATAAATATAAGAATAGTAGAGGGATTATATGCCATTATTCGCCAAAGTATTCCACATATATCCTTGGTGTTTCATACAATTTTAAGGAATGCAATTTAATGTCTGAAGGAAGTTCTGGTGATATTTGGTTCCAAATGCCTATGATCAGGTTTTCTATAGAACAGATTTTCCCTTGCATAAAAGGGACATCTACATTAAGATTTTTGTGATCCAACATGTCGATAACAAATTCCTTAATAATAATGCTTAGTTTTTTTACATCATAAACAAAACCATTATCCGGGTTAGGTTCCCCTGCAATTGTGACATGTAATTCAAAATTATGGCCATGCCAGTTTTCATTGGCACATTTGCCAAAAATCGCTTCGTTTTCTTCTTTTGTCCATAAAGGGTTAAAAAGTTTGTGAGCCGAATTGAAATGTTCTATCCTGGTGATGTATACCATTAATTTGAATAAATTTTCGCAAAGGTAAATACTATTCGCTAAAATGTAAACTGTATGTACGAAATTTGCCCAATGTCTATGTTAATTACAGCTGCTACTGAGATGGAATTGGAACCTTTTTTAAAAAGATATCCATCCGCAGATTATTTAATTACAGGTGTTGGCGCTCCAATGGCGATGTATTCGCTATTGCACCAGGTTGGTCAAATTGAATACAGCTTTATTTTACAAGTAGGGATTGCCGGTACTTTTTCAACAAGTTTGAATATAGGAGAAGTTGTTTTGGTCCAGCAGGATTGTTTTGCAGATATTGGAGTGATGGAAAATAAGGTATTCAAATCTGCTTTTGATCTTGGGTTCAATAATCACAATCAATTTCCTTTTCAGGATGGATGGTTAATAAATGAAGGCCCTATCATTAGTGATTCCTCATTAAAGAAAGCAAAAGGGTTGACGGTGAATTTATTAACAGATGATAAGAGTTACATCAACCAGATCAACATGAAATATGATGCAGCTCTGGAATCCATGGAGGGCGCGGCGTTTCATTATGTTTGTTTGCAACAGCATATTCCTTTTCTGCAAATAAGAGGCATCAGCAATGAGGTAGGAGAGCGTGATAAATCAAAATGGAAAATCAAAGAAGCCATAGCGGCATCAAATGATACTTTAATGGATATTTACGAATTATTGCAATCAAAATAAATGCTCATGCCATTCACTATTGGATTTTCTCCTTGCCCCAATGATACTTT
>CALQJK010000269.1:0-3146 GCA_943330875.1 Chitinophaga pinensis | reverse complement strand
TTTAAAGAAAAGGAACAATGAAATACCCATAAAAGAAACCTCAAACCAAACGGGAATAATAATAAAGGCTATTCAAATTAAAAATGGGAAATCCAAAAATTGCAACTTTTTAATTTTGCATTTTGACTTAATAATTAACATATGAAAATCATAGAAAAGATAAAGGAATTCAAGCCAACAAACTGGGCTGTAGACAACAGAACAGCTGTGTACATCATTGCAATACTGATAACTGCATTTGGTTTATATAAATTCAATACGCTTCCTAAAGAACAGTTTCCAGATATTGTTGTGCCAACGATAAGTGTAACTACTGTTTATGTAGGCAATTCTCCTAAAGACATTGAGAATTTAGTAACAAGGCCAATTGAAAAACAATTGAAAGGTATCAGCGGCGCTAAAGTAAAAAAAATTACCAGTACTTCACAAACAGATTACAGTTTGATTGTAGTAGAGTTTGATACGGATGTGAAAACAGAATTGGCCAAACAAAAAGTAAAAGATGCTATCGATAAAGCACAATCTGATTTACCCAACAACTTGACACAACAACCCAATGTTCAGGAATTCGCCTTCAGTGAAATGCCGATTATGTTTGTAAATGTGAGTGGTGATTATGATGGAGTAAAATTGAAAAAATTTGCAGAGAAACTTCAGGATAAATTTGAGGAGCTCCCAGAAATTACTCGTGCCGAAATTGTTGGTGCTCCGGAAAGAGAGATACAGGTGAATGTAGATCCCTATAAAATGCAGGCAGCACGAATCAGTTTTATGGATATTGAAAATGCTATCTCACGCGAAAACAATGACATCACTGGGGGATTAATTGAAGTGGGTGATATGAGAAGAACACTGAAAGTAAAAGGTCAATTTAATAGCGTATTGGATCTTAGTGACATTGTTGTTAGAAGCAGTACGCAAGGAGCTACCGTGTACTTGAGAGATATAGCAGAATTAAAAGACACCATTAAAGACAAAGAAAGCTACGCACGTTTGGATGGGAAAAATGTGGTTACGATAAATATTGTAAAACGTGCTGGAGAAAATCTTATCAATGCAGCAGGGAAAATAAAAGCGATTGTTGCTAAGATGAAAGAAAGTGAAGAATTGCCTCCAAGTTTGAAAGTAATTATTACAGGCGATCAAAGTAAAGCAACAGCAACGTCATTTAATGATTTGGTTAATACCATCATTATCGGCTTTATACTTGTATTAATCGTTTTGATGTTTTTCATGGGCGTAACAAATGCCTTCTTTGTTGCATTAAGTGTTCCACTAAGCGTATTCGTTGCATTCTTGTTTTTACCAATCGCAGATTCAATTGTAGGAACACCTGTGACTTTAAATTTCATTGTATTATTTGCGTTGCTTTTTGGATTGGGAATTATTGTTGATGATGCGATTGTGGTAATTGAAAACACGCATCGTATTTATAACAATGGAAAAATAAAAATTATCAGAAGTGCTAAAGAAGCTGCTGGAGAAGTATTTATTCCTGTATTAGCAGGTACAGCCACTACCCTAGCGCCATTCTTCCCTTTATTATTCTGGAAGGGAATTATTGGTAAGTTTATGATTTATTTACCCACGATGCTGATTCTTACACTAGCGGCTTCTCTGATTGTGGCCTTTATTTTCAATCCTGTATTTGCAGTAAGTTTCATGAAGCAAGAAGGAAAAGAATTTGAAGAAGACAAGAAATTGTTGTTTAAAAAATGGTGGTTCTGGACAGCAATAATAACTGCTCTGATAATGCATTTACTGGGCTCTCATGGCTTTGCTAATTTCTTACTCTTTATGATGTTGTTGGCAATCATGAACAGCTATATTTTTAAAGGAATCATCCATATATTCCAATCAAAAGTATTACCAGGTTTGATGAATCGCTACGAAAAATTATTACGCTGGATCTTAAAAGGAACTAGGCCGGTTTGGACAGTTGTCTGTTTGTTTTTACTCTTCCCTATTTCCATTATGTTATTAATGGCAAGAGGGAATAAAGCTACCTTTTTCCCAAGCGGTGATCCGAAATTTATTTATGTGTATTTGAAAATGCCTCCAGGAACAGACGTAAAAACTACAGATAGCATTACTCATCTATTAGAACAACGAGTGTTTAAAATCTTAGAAAAAGATAAGCCCGGAGAGGAAGGAAGTATTGTGGAAAGTGTAATTGCAAATGTGGCGAACAGTGCGAATAACCCAAAAAGTAACAACAGAAGCATACAACCTAATCTTGGTCGAATTCAAGTTTCTTTTGTAGAGTATGAAAAAAGAAATGGTAAAAAAACAAGGCCGTATCTCGATGCAATAAGAGCTGAAATGAAAGGTATTCCCGGAGCAAGTATCCAAGTTACACAGGAAGATTCAGGCCCTCCAACTGATCCTCCTGTTAATATCGAAATCGTTGGCGATAAGTTTGAAGAGATTGCAGATATCGCAACCAAGCTCAATAACTATCTCGATACCAATCGTGTTGAAGGTGTGGAAAATTTAAAAATGGATGTTGATTTAAATAGCCCTGAAATAACGGTAAAGGTTGACCGAGAGAAAGCAATGATGGAAGGATTGAGTACAGGACAGATTGGAATGGAAATTAGAACTGCCGTTTTTGGGAAAGAAGTAAGCAAATTGAAAGAAGGTGAAGATGAATATAAAATACAATTGCGTTACAACGATCTGTTGAGAAACAATATCACCGACTTGATGAACATGCGTATCACTTTTATGGACATGACTACCATGCGTATAAAGTCTGTACCAGTAAGTGCTGTAGCTACTGTTGATTATACCAATACATCCGGAGCCATTGCACGTAAAAATGTAAAACGTACTATTCAATTACAATCGAATGTGCTGGATCCCTCAATGACAGCTAAAGTAAATAAGGAAATAGCTGAAAAAATAAAGACGTTTAAAACATTAGTTACAATACCTGGCGATGTTAGCATTCGCCAAACTGGACAAGGAGAACAAGAAGCAGAAACAAATAGTTTCTTAGGTATGGCATTGTCAATTGCATTAGGATTAATATTTCTTATTCTTGTTTTGCAATTCAATTCATTGAGTAAGCCATTCATTGTATTGACAGAAATCTTCTTTTCAATCATCGGCGTTTTATTGGGTTATGCCATAACAGGTATGAC
>CALQJK010000268.1:0-3147 GCA_943330875.1 Chitinophaga pinensis | reverse complement strand
TTCAGATCTTGCAAATTGGGCAGCAACGATACCGTATGAAATTTTGACTAACATTTCACAAAGGGTTAAAAGAGTCTATTTTGAAGAGTAAATCATTCCTATCTTTGAATATAAGTATGAAAAAACTACATGTTATAATCATTATTCTACTCATTGTTGTTGCCGATCAGGCATTGAAGTTTTATGTAAAGTCTAATTTTTATCTCAATACATCAAGGCCAGTTTTTGGCGATTGGTTCCATCTTTATTTTGTAGAAAATCCTGGCATGGCTTATGGCTGGAAGTTCGGCGGCAATTGGGGAAAATTAGCCTTGACTGTTTTCAGAATGGGCGCCGTTATTTTTGGCGTTTTTTATCTGGGTAAAATTATCAAAGAGAAACAACACAAGGGTTTTATTTTTTGTGCAGCATTAATTTTTGCAGGGGCATTGGGAAATTTAATCGACAGTTGTTTTTATGGGATGATTTTCGACAAAGGCATGGTCTTTAATCCACAATTCAAAGAGTATTTTGGCTATGAGGGTTTAGCCGTTCTTTCGAAAAAAGGCTATGGTGCTTTTTTGCATGGAAATGTCGTGGATATGCTTTATTTCCCGGTTCTAAAAGGACATTTTCCTTCTTGGATGCCACTCTGGGGCGGAGAAGATTTTGAATTCTTCAGGCCAATATTCAATATAGCAGATGCTTCCATTAGTGGAGGCGTAATTAGTATACTCGTTTTTCAAAAAAAGTTTTTCAATAATAATCATCTCGAACAGCCTGCTGATAACAATCAGATGGTTGATAATTAAATTGCAGTAGCAAAAAAAAGCTTTTTAGTATGATATAACAAGAGCATTAAACTCGATCATAACCGAGAATAATCATAAAGGTTATTGCATGTCACAAAAGTGAAAAAAGTAAAATACACACACATGAAAAAAGTCATCAACGTTACCCTCTCGTTTTTATTAATCCTGATTTTTATCTCTTGTCAAAAAGAACTTCATTTTGATGAGTTGCCTTCATCTGAGGGAACACTTAAAACAGATTCAGCTGGAATTAATTGCCTGCCTATGACTATCCAGGGAAGATATAAAGTAGATTCAACTCTTGGAAATGGTAATTATATTGAAGTGACTGTAAATGTTACCCAAACAGGAGATTACGCTATACAATCTCCAAATTCAGATGGTTTTTATTTTGAAGGAACAGGTACATTCTCGACAACAGGAATTAAAACAGTTAGAATTTATGGCTTCGGAATACCATCAACTGCAGGGTTACACCAAATCCATATTTCATACAACAGCAGTACTTGTATTGTTGATTTAAATGTAGAACCTGTAACTCCTGTTCAAAATGCTATTTTTACTTTAGGTGGAGCAACGAATACCTGTTCGGGATTTTCACTTTCTGGAAGTTACAATGTTGGCTTGCCACTCAACAGCAGTAACACACTAACGGTGAATATTAACGTTACCGCCCCAGGTCCTTATTCTATTCATTCAGATACTTCAAATGGGGTCAGTTTTTCTGCATCAGGTACACTTTCATTAAGTAGTACACAAATTGTTTTGGTTGGGTCAGGAATACCAATAGGGACTGGTACAAATAATTACAGCTTACATGCCACAACTGGAGATTGCACTTTTTCTGTAACATGCTTTGGACCGGCGGCTTATACGATTGGGGCAACGGCTGGAACTTGTACAGGCGCTATTCCTCAGGGCACTTATGTTGCGAGTATACCAACTGATATTTCAGATTCAGTTGTTGTTGCTGTGAATGCAACTTCTATAGGGTATTATACCATAGCCACTGATACCGTAAATGGGGTAGTGTTTTCTTATAGTGGTAATTTTACAACAACAGGCCCACATAATGTTACCTTACATGCAAGTGGCACACCAATATTAGCATCACCTTATCCTTTTGAATACCATGTAAGTAGTTTTGCAGGTGCATCTTCGTGCAGTTTTACTGTAAATGTAGCTGGAGATTATATCGTTTGTGAAATCAATGGCCAGCCAACAAGATTGTATTTCAATATGGGTACAGGTGTAACAGATCCAACAGCGTCGGCAGGGTTTTCGGGGATTGTTGGATTCCCCATGTTATCAATAGATGGTTATGCATCATTGTCTTCCAATCTTCCAACTTTTCATATTCAATTGAATAATGGAGGCCCTATTAATGACAACACAACATATACAACTGTATCGGTGCCGTCGAACGGATTTATAAGCTGCGATTATTTAGATGCTGCAAATACTAGTTACTCCATTGCGCCAAATCCAACACCTACAACACCATCTTTTACCTTGAATATCACTACTATTCAGGGGAGATGCCGTGGTACATTCTCAGGAACCTTGCAAAATGGATCTGGCTCAAGTGTGCTTACCATTACAAATGGGATGTTCGATGTTCGATTCAGATAAATAAAAAAAATCAGTCTATAAAAAATCCCTTCTCGTAAAAAGAGGGGATTTTTTATGAAAGGAAATCTGCTTATATTTTTCCAACCATATTCGCTGGAATTACCCATTGGTCAAATTCTTCAGCGGTTAAATAATTTAATTTCACAGCCATCTCTTTTAAGGTAGTGCCTTCTTTATGTGCTTTTTGAGCTATTTCAGCAGCTTTGTAATAGCCGATTTTTGTATTTAGTGCTGTAACGAGCATTAAGGAATTGTCTACATGCTTTTTGATATTGCTTTCTATAGGTTCAATTCCAATGGCACATTTATCATTAAAGGAAACACAGCCATCACCAATCAATCTTGCACTGTGTAAAAAGTTATAAATCATCACGGGTTTAAAAACATTCAATTCAAAATGCCCGTTGCTTCCGCCAATTCCAATCGTAACATCATTACCCATCACCTGTGCTGCAATCATAGTGATCGCTTCGCATTGTGTAGGGTTAACTTTTCCTGGCATAATGGAAGAGCCTGGTTCATTATCTGGAATATACAATTCTCCAATGCCGCTTCTTGGTCCTGAAGATAGCATTCTGATGTCATTTGCAATTTTCATTAAACTTACTGCAACAGTTTTTAATGCGCCATGTGCTTCCACAATCGCATCATGTGCAGCAAGTGCTTCAAATTTATTTTCAGCTGTTACAAAAGGTAATCCTGTTAAAGTGGCAATATGCTTTGC
>CALQJK010000267.1:0-3189 GCA_943330875.1 Chitinophaga pinensis | reverse complement strand
GAATGAACTTGATGTACTATTGTTGATGGTGATATGAGCAGTAACTAGACTGTCACATCCTTTTACTGTTTGATAAGTATGTGAGTAATCTCCAGTTACAGTCGCATTAGTTCCCCATGACAATTCATAAGTATTACATGCAGTTGCAGTAAAAGAACTTGATGCACTGTTGTTGATAGTGATATGAGCAGTAACTATGCTATCGCAACCTTTTATAGTCTGATAGGTATAGTTATAATCTCCAGATACACTATATGTTCTTCCACCCCAAACATAAGTATCACATCCTGTTGCAGGGAATGAACTTGATGTACTGTTATTGATCGTAACATTAGCAGTTACAACACTATCACAACTATTTACAGTTTGATAAGTATGTGTATAATTTCCAGTTAATGTTACAGTTCCACCCCATGGTAAAGAATAACTATCACATGCAGTTGCAGTGAATGAACTTGATGTACTATTGTTGATGGTGATATGAGCAGTAACTAGACTGTCACATCCTTTTACTGTTTGATAAGTATGTGAGTAATCTCCAGTTACAGTCGCATTAGTTCCCCATGGCAATTCATAAGTATCACATGCTGTTGCAATGAACGAACTTGATGTACTGTTGTTGATGGTTAGATACAACATTTCTGTATGACAACCATTTACGTCTGAGTGAACACCACTTTCAGTAAAGGTTTCACCTGTTTGCAACCACATATATGAATCACATGCCACTACTGTATCTCTGTGCATGGTACTGTTTGCGATGGTTAAATTCAATACTTCAGTATGACAACCAACAACTTTTGAATACACTCCACTTGCTGAATAAGTAACCCCATTTTCAGACCAAGTATACGAATCACAAGTTGATATGGTATTGCTATGAGTTGTACTTGTTGTTACAGTAAGATTTAATATTTCTGTATGACAGCCGGCAACTTTTGAATAAGTTCCAGTTGCGCTATAAGTAACTCCATTTTCAGACCATGTATAAGAATCACATGCAGAAACTGTATTTGAATGAGATGTACTGTTTGTAATTGTTAAATTCAATGTTTCTGTATGACATCCATCCACATCATTATACACGCCACTGGTTGTATATGTTTCGCCATTTACAAACCAAGTATATGAATCACAAACTGAAACTGTATTTGAATGCGATGTACTTGCAGTAATAGTTAATTCCAATACTTTAGTATGGTATCCTGATACATAAGTGTAAACACCACTTGCTGTATATGTTTCGCCATTTGCAGACCAAACATAAGAATCGCATGAAGCAATTGTAGTGGTATCACTTGTTAAAGGAACAATTGTCAAATTCAATACTTCAGTATGACAACCGATTACTTTTGAATAAGTTCCACTCGCACTGTAAGTAACTCCATTTTCAGACCATGTATATGAACCACCCGCTGTAAGCGTATTAGTATGAGTTGTACTTTCAGTAATTGTCAATTTCAATGAATCGGTATGACATCCTGTAACAACTACATAATTTCCAGAAGTAGTATAGGCTTGTCCGTTAACAGACCATGTGTAAGAATCACAAACACTAGCAGTAGTTGTAGTATGCGAACTTGCAGTAATCGTCAGATACAATATTTCTGTATGACAATTATCTAAATCAGTATAAGTACCACTTGTAGTATAAATTTCGCCATTAACCGACCATGTATAAGAATCGCAAACAGAAACTGTATTTGAATGAGAGCTGCTATTGGTAATCGTTAAATTTAAAATCTCAGTATGACAACCAGTAACTTTTGAATAAGCTCCACTGGTCGAATAAGTAACCCCATTCATACTCCATGTATAACTATCACAAACTGAAACCACATGTGTATCAGAAGTACTATTAACAATAGTCAATGACAATACCGCTACTGAATCACATCCTACAGCATTTGTTGTAGTGTAAGAATATGATCCGCTGTTTGTATAAGTATTTCCATTCCAAGTATAGCTATCACAAGCAGTATTAGAAGTTAATGAAGAGCTGGTTTGCTTAATAGTCAAATGCAACACTGCTGTAGAATCACATCCTGCTGCATTTGTGAAATGTGCAGTATATGTTCCGCTTGTTGAATATGTTGTGCTATTCCAATCGTATGATACACAATTTGAAATCGTTGTGGTACTTGTTGTTGGCACTTTAATAGTCAAAACCAATGATGCTGTAGAATCACATCCAGCTGCGTTTGTGAAATGGGCAGTGTATGTTCCGCTTGTTGAATATGTTGTTTGGTTCCAAGTATAGTCTACACAATTTGAAATCGTTGTTGTACTTGTTGTTGGCTCTTTAATTGTTAACACCAATGACGCTGTAGAATCACATCCTGCTGCATTGGTAAAATGTGCAGTGTATGTTCCACTTGTTGAATATGTTGTGCTATTCCAATCGTATGATACACAATTTGAAATCGTTGTTGTGCTTGTTGTTGGCTCTTTAATTGTTAATGCCAACACTGCAGTTGAATCACATCCTGCTGCGTTCGTAAACATTTTAGTATAAGAACCAGTTGCAGTGTATGTCTCTCCGTTCCATGTATATGAAACACAATTTGAGATAGTTGTTGTGCTTGATGTTGGCTCTTTAATGGTTAATGCTAACACTGCAGTTGAATCACATCCTGCTGCGTTCGTAAACATCTTAGTATAAGAACTAGTTGCAGTGTATGACTCTCCGTTCCATGTGTAGCTTACACAATTTGATACTGTTGTTGTACTTGTTGTTGGCACTTTAATGGTTAACGCTAAGTATGATGTTGAATCACATCCAGCTGCATTCGTCATGCCTATCTTAGTGTATGTTCCACTAGCAGAATAAGTTTGACCATTTCCTGCAGACCAAGTATAGCTTACGCAATTTGATATTGTTGTTGTACTTGTTGTTGGTACTTTAATAGTTAACGCTAAGTATGATGTTGAATCACATCCAGCCGCATTCGTCATCCCTGTCTTAGTGTATGTTCCACTCGCAGAATAAGTTTGACCATTTCCTGCAGACCAAGTATAGCTTACACAATTCGAAACTGTTGTTGTGCTTGTTGTTGGCACTTTAATAGTTAACGCTAAGTATGCAGTTGAATCACATCCAGCTGCATTAGTTAATCCTGTCTTAGTATAGTTACCACTTGCTGTGTACGTAACTGAATTCCATGTATAACTTACACAATTTGAAACTGT
>CALQJK010000266.1:0-3227 GCA_943330875.1 Chitinophaga pinensis | reverse complement strand
TATCAATGATTTACTATCGAAAGCAATACGCTTTGAATTTTTAACTGCAGAAGAAGGCGTTTTTCTTTTTGAAAACACTCCGCTGGCAGACTTAATGTTTGTCGCAAATGAGCTTCGAAAAAAACAAGTCCCTCATGGAAAAGTGACCTGGCAAATTGATAGAAATGTAAATACCACAAACGTCTGTATTGCCAATTGTAAATTTTGTAATTTTTTTCGCATCCCCGGGCATGCAGATTCCTATATAACAGACCTTGAAACCTACAAACAAAAAATTGAAGAAACCATCAAATACGGAGGAGATCAATTGTTATTACAGGGTGGCCATCATCCTGAATTAGGTTTAAGTTTTTATGTGAATCTTTTTAGAGAATTAAAAACGCTATACCCTAATATTAAATTACACACACTCGGACCTCCAGAGATTGCTCATATCACCAAGCTTGAAAAAAGTACCCATCGCGAAGTATTGATAGCATTAAAAGAAGCTGGTATGGATAGTCTTCCTGGTGCTGGTGCAGAAATATTAACGGATAGGGTTAGACGATTAATAAGTAAAGGAAAGTGTGGGGCGCAAGAATGGCTTGACATTATGCACGAGTGTCATAAATTAAATATCACTACATCTGCTACAATGATGTTTGGCCATGTAGAAACCATTACAGAACGATTTGAGCATCTGGTAAAAATAAGAGAAGTGCAAAGTCGGAAGCCCGAAGACGTAAAAGGTTTTCTTGCTTTTATTCCATGGACGTTTCAGGACGTCGATACTTTATTAGCAAAAATAAGAGGCGTTCAAAACTTAACTACTGCAGAGGAATATATCCGTATGATTGCGATGAGCAGAATCATGTTGCCTAATGTAAAAAATATTCAAGCAAGCTGGCTCACCGTTGGAAAACAAGTTGCCCAGTTGTGTTTAAATGCAGGCGCTAATGATTTTGGAAGCATCATGATTGAAGAAAATGTGGTAAGTGCTGCAGGAGCTCCACATCGATTTACCAGTACAACAATTCAAGCGTCTATTAAAGAAGCGGGATTTGAACCGCAACTAAGAAACCAGCAATATGAATGGAGAGACTTGCCAGTAATGGAAGAGCAAGAAATAAATTATTAACCTGTAGCTACAACGCCAAGACTGATATTTGTGACTACTTAGGCAATATATTTTTGAACGGTTCGTTTTAATTATTCAAAATCCGATATCATGAATACCCAAGGAAAACCAAAGCCTTCTAATCCATTACTGCATGCAATTATTTCCTTTATAGAAAAAATGCGACAACATCCGGAATCTTATCCTATCAAATATTATAAAAAAGGATATCAATACAAAAGGCCGGGAAGATCAAATTTTAGATCGATTAACTAAACAAATATTCGACGTCTGCCTTAGTCAGGCCTTTTACAAATGTTGTTTCATCTGAAATTAATTCTTTAGCAAGGATTTTTTTACGTTCTTGTAATTGAAGGATTTTATCTTCAATAGTATCTACACAAATCATCCTATACGCAAAAATATTTTTAGTTTGGCCAATACGATGTGTTCGATCAATCGCTTGTTGTTCTACTGCAGGATTCCACCACGGGTCTACAATATATACATAATCTGCGGCGGTCAGATTTAATCCGACACCTCCCGCTTTAAGTGAAATTAAAAAGACGCGGCAATCATCGTTATTTTGAAAATTCTGTATCGCCTTTTCTCGATCTGGAGCAGTAGTGCTTCCATCAAAATATTCAAAGGGTACATTTTGTTCTTGTAATTTTTCCTTTATTAATGCTAACATTCCTAAGAACTGAGAAAAAATCAAGGCTTTGTGTTGTCCAATATTTTCGGATATTTCTCTTGTTAACTCATCAAGCTTAATGGAATGGTTAGCATGTTTTTCTTCCTCATTTAAAATAGCAGGACTATCGCAAATCTGGCGCAACTTCATCAACCCTTGTAGAATCGTTAGTTGAGATTTTTGAATGCCTTGTTGATCAATTGTTCCTAAAATTTTATCCCTGTACTCATTTCTATATGCTTCGTATATATTTCGTTGCTCACTTTCCATTTCACAAAAAAGAATGGTTTCTGTCTTATCTGGAAGATCTTTGGCAACTTGTTCTTTTGTGCGGCGTAAGATAAAAGGATAAAGCAGTTTCTTTAAGTGTTCTTTTTGTTCGGGCTCACCAAACTTATCAATTGGAGTGGCAAATTCGTTTCTGAAAAATTCCATGCTTCCTAATAATCCAGGATTCAAAAAATTCATTTGAGCAAAAATATCAAACGTATTGTTTTGAAGCGGAGTACCGCTCATGCATAAACGATTTTTAGCCGTTAACAAACTTGCCGCTTTTGTAACTTTTGATGAAGGATTTTTAATCGCCTGGCTTTCATCCAACACCACGTAATCAAAGAATATCTGTAAAAACAAATTGATATCGCTTCTCAGCGTTCCGTATGTAGTGATAATAATATTGTGCTTAGTTAATTCTTCGTGACTGCGAAGTCTTGTATTGCCATGGTGTACATGGAATGTTAATCCTGGTGTGAATTTTTTAACTTCATTCTGCCAGTTATAAATTAGGGTGGTTGGACAAATCACAATCGATTTCAAGCCATCGTTTGTTTTTTTATAATAATCCAACATGGTCAATGCCTGAACCGTTTTACCCAAACCCATATCATCTGCTAAAATTCCTCCCCAGCCCACTTCGTTTAAATAATTCAACCACTGGTAACCAGCAATCTGATAAGGTCTTAACACCGCCTGAAGCGTATCTGGGACCGCGATTTCTGAGATGTTTTTATACGCTCTAATTTTTTCAAACTTTTCATCTAAGGCAAAGCTAATTTCTGTTTCATCCCTGTTTTCATAAAGTTCGTCTATCACGCTCATGTGATATCTTGATAAACGAAGTTTGTCGTTTTTGCCATCTCCAACTTTAAATAAAAGAGAATATCGCTTAAGCCATTCATCAGGTAAAATTCCCAATGTGCCGTCTTGGAGCTGAACGAAAGACTGTTTACTCGCAAGTGCTTTTTTAATATCCGAAATGCCAACTCGCTGTTCCCCAAATTCAATTTCAATTTTTGCATCAAACCAATCCATTCCACTACTAACATGAATATGTGTATTAGGACGAGCTGTATTAAATCTAAAGTTTCTTAATAACTCGAATCCAAAAACAGGAATCTTCTTTTCTTTCATCGCGTCTACAAAAAGAAAAAACCAATT
>CALQJK010000265.1:0-3230 GCA_943330875.1 Chitinophaga pinensis | reverse complement strand
TTGACGATCATGTTGTCCATGAGATTGTTGGCCAACACCACTAAATCCCTGACGCTTCACTACACCTTGAAAACCTTTACCTTTTGTAGTTCCAACAACAGCAATACTGTCGCCTTCGGCAAAGATGTCAATAGTGATAGTTTCACCGACATTCTTATCTATTTCGCAATCGCGGATTTCTTGAACGAATCTTTTAGGAGCTGTATTAGCTTTCGAGAAATGGTTAATTTCGGCTTTGTTGGAGTGTTTTTCTTTTTTATCGCCGAATGCAATTTGGAGTGCATTATAACCGTCAGTTTCAACGGTTTTCTTTTGAGTTACTACGCAAGGTCCTGCTTCTATGATAGTTACGGCTGTTTGTTTGCCTGCTGTATCAAAGATGCTGGTCATGCCAACTTTCTTTCCAATAATACTTTTCATTGTATCTGTTTTATGCCCAGCGGTCTCTCCGTTGAGGGCGAGACTTAGACGTTCATATTTTTTCTATTAAGAGCTTACCTTATGCCTTCCCTGGATTGCAGGGAGGTTCATCAGGCCTTTATCTCAACATCTACACCACTTGGCAAATCTAATTTGCTCAATGCGTCTACTGTACGACTAGTACTAGTGTAAATGTCTAACAAACGTTTGTGTGTACACAATTGGAACTGTTCACGCGCTTTTTTATTAACGTGTGGAGAACGCAATACAGTAAATATTTTCTTGTGCGTAGGCAAAGGGATTGGCCCTGTTACTACTGCTCCTGTACTGCGAACAGTTTTTACAATTTTCTCAGCTGATTTATCAACTAGATTGTGATCGTAAGACTGTAGTTTTATTCTGATTCGTTGTGACATATAAAAAGAACTTTTAAAATTCCGTTTTTTAATTTGGAGTGCGAAGGTAAGGGTAGATTTTTATACTGCCAAGTAATTTGTTAAAGAATTTCGTTTTTTTTCAAATTTATTTTTTGCACAACGTCTTTCACCCTATACCTCATCATATAATAACCCCTCCTATCTCCAAATTATCCAATTGTATATATTCATCAAATCTACACAACATCAAATTAACTATATTTGCCATCAATAAGAATCAACATACTATTGGAGGGCAACTATCTAGCACATCTTTTTCTGTGGGTAAAATAAGGCAAGCCCCTTAAACGATATAGCGGGAATGCATCAATACTAACGGCAAAAAAGAACTGAACTTACTATTAAAGAAATGAAAAAAATAATTTTATACCTAATTCTGACCAGCTTACCCTACTTTATTGTTGCTCAAAGTGAAAGAAAACCGTCTAGAATCGGCATTTTCGCTCCTTTATACTTAGATTCTGTATTCGAAGGCCCCGTTTATAAATTCGGGAAGAAATTTCCACGATTTGCAGTCCAGGGAATGAATTTTGTTCAGGGCGCACAAATAGCCATAGATAGCTTTTCTATACATGATGCCCTGATGGAAACATTTATTTTTGATAGCGAGGCCGATTCACTCAATATAAAATTCCTTATCAATACTCATCAAATCGATGATTTAGACCTTATTATCGGAGCTGTAAAAGATGCTGAATTTACAGAGCTGGCTGCCTTTGCAAAAAGAAAAAAAATACCTTTCCTTTCTGCAACACATCCAAATGATGGCGGCGTAACATCCAACCCTTATTTAATAATGTTAAACCCTACATTAAAATCTCATTGTCAGGCTATTTTTGGCTACTTGCTTCAACACCAGGATTCTGGAAAAATACTTCATGTACGCCAAACCGGTAGTCAGGAAGACCGTGTTGCAGATTACTTTAATAACATCAACAATCCTGACAACAAAGCTTTGTTAAATATCAAAACCGTGACCTTAGACAGTAATTTTTATCTAATCAAAAATAGCCTGGACAGCAACAAGAAAAATATTATAATTGGGGGGAGTTTAGATGAAGAGTTCGCCAATACTCTTTTTACAACATTGAAAAGTATCGACAAAAAATACAACATCACTCTCTTTGGAATGCCCAATTGGGAAGGGTTTGGATCGATTGAAAAAAAATCGAAGGACTTGCCAAAAAACATCGCTTACGTATACACGTCCTCCTATTTCAATGAAAAAGTTGATAGCATGAGTAAAATTTTACAAGAAATTTATCTTAGAAATTATAAAGGGAGACCTTCAGAATACGTGTACAAAGGATTTGAAATCATGTACAACTTTTCCAGAATACTGAACACCTACCCAGACGATTTTTTGTCACATATTAATGATAACCAGTTTCAGCTTTTTACGGCGTATAAAATCATTCCAATTAAAGTAAGTAAGAATTCAACATCAACCGATTATTTAGAAAACAAGCATTTGTATTTCCTGAAAAAATCAAATGGGATTGTAATAAAAGCTCCCTAACTTCTTTATGATTTCACGAGTATTTCTTTCTTTGATTTTGTTCCTTGTATTATTTCAACAATATAATTACCTGGTCTTAAATTACGCCCTAATTGATTCAGCTCATTTGGATTGATTATCAACCGCTGTATCTGTCTACCCTGCATATCATAAATAATAATCAATACCTTTTCAGCATCGTTTGATTTAACTGTTAAATTAAATACAGACATTGTAGGATTAGGATAAACAATAACATTCAAGTTACTTTCTGTATCAGACGATAATTCAATTGCGCTTTTTGTTATACGTGCAATTGGATTTGAACAACCCGGCAAATTAACAACTAAAGATCTTGCCTGCCCCATAGAACAATTATTTACACCACGTGCAGTAACCGTTCCAATAGTATTTATTGACGAATCGTATGATACTATTATTGTTGGCGAACCTACCCCAGATAATATTCTACCTGATGACGGAATAGTCCATAAAATGGAGTCTGCATTTATAGGTAGACTCCCTACTGTATATTTGATGATTTTTGGACAAGCACTAAGTTCTACTTCAGTAATTCTTCCAGTAAAATAAGGAACCAGAATAGTTAAACTGAGCGTTCTTGGCGCACCAAAACCACAAGCAGTCCCTGAACTAACAAATAGCGTTCCAGAAGTAAAATCATCATCAAATTGAACTTGCACAATTGTATCATTTTCTCCTCCACCACCTGGATGTCCAACAATCGAACAATCTCCTAAAACAGACCAATAATAAAACACAGCGCCGACTACTTTCCTAATGGTATACGTTACAATACTACCGTTGGGATTGGATGATGAAGGTAAATAGTTACATACATTTTTGGGGCCGGCAAT
>CALQJK010000264.1:0-3254 GCA_943330875.1 Chitinophaga pinensis | reverse complement strand
TCGCATCAATCTGCCTAAAACCGAAGCGACATTACCTGCACCTATTATGGCAATCTTCATAATCTTAGTTTTTACTGCTATGAAAGTACAAAAAACTAAGGATGGAGTGTTTTTTTTAAAAAAAAGAGCCGCAACATGATTAAAAAGAAAAAAACAGTTTTTTTTAAGTAAAAAAAATCCGGCAAAAAAAAAAGGCATTTATCTAATTGAAGTGAAATACGCTAAAACAGCAGTAAACATTGATGATAATAAGAATGTAATCATTCGAATTTAAATATACCAAACCACTAACAGTCAAGTATAAATAATTACAACCATTATTATTATACTTGTAGAAATAATTTGATTTTTAAATTTTAAAAGTAATATTGCAGTCCAATTGCACTAATATTTGGTGTAGATTATGGCAATTTCATTGAAATGTAATCTTAATAAAAAGACATGGCAAAGAATTTATTAATTGTGGAGTCCCCTGCAAAAGCAAAAACCATTGAAGGTATTTTGGGGAAAGATTTTGAAGTAAGAAGTTGCTATGGGCATATCCGTGATTTGGAGAAAAATGATATGGGTATAGATATCAACAACCATTTTCTACCTAAATATATAGTACCTGCAGAAAAAGAGCGTGTGGTAAAAGAACTGAGAAGTATGGCAAAAAAAGCAGATGAAGTTTGGCTAGCATCGGATGAGGACCGAGAAGGAGAAAGCATAAGCTGGCATTTGGCAGAAGTCTTAAATTTGGATCCGAAGACAACCAAACGCATTGTATTTCATGAAATCACGAAGCCAGCTATTGAAAAAGCTGTTAAATCCCCACGTATCATCAATATGAATTTGGTGGATGCTCAACAAGCTCGTAGAGTGCTGGATAGAATTGTAGGATTTGAATTAAGCCCTGTTTTATGGCGTAAAATTGGTCAAAAAGGTGGATTAAGTGCAGGAAGAGTTCAAAGTGTTGCCGTAAAACTCATTGTAGAAAAAGAAAGAGAGATTAATCATTTTCAATCTGTTGGGAGTTTTAAAATCGAAGCGTCCCTTTCAGCAACTGATCTTAACAATAAAACAGTTGTCTTTAAAGCTGAAGGAAACAAATACAATCAAATAGAACAAGCAGAACAATTTCTAGAAAGTTGTATCGATGCAAAATATACGGTCAACGATATTCAAGTAAAGCCAGGCAAAAGAACTCCTGCGGCTCCATTTACAACCTCTACCTTACAACAGGAAGCAAGTCGGAAATTGGGATATGGTGTGAGTAAAACGATGTTGCTTGCTCAAAAATTATACGAAAGTGGAAAGATCACTTATATGCGTACTGATAGTGTAAGTCTGAGTGAAACGGCTATGGATGCGATCAAGACAGAGATTCGTAAAAGTTATGGAGATAATTATCTACAAATCAGAAAGTATAAAAATAAAAATGAAAGTGCACAAGAGGCGCATGAGGCGATTCGTCCAACTTACATGGAAAATCATTCGATAAGCGATCCAGACTTGAGCAGATTATATGAATTAATTTGGAAAAGAACCATTGCATCACAAATGACTGATGCAGCATTCGAAAAAACAACAGCAAAAATTAAAATCAGTACTAATAATGAAGAACTTAGTGCCACAGGAGAAGTATTGAAATTTGATGGCTTTTTAAAAGTATATCTTGAAAGTACAGATGAAGAAGAAAATGAAGAAGAAGGAGAAAGCCGTTTACCTAATCTTACCGTTGGACAATTACTGGCTTTCAATCAAATGACCGCCACAGAAAAATATACCAAACATGCTGCCAGATATACAGAAGCTTCACTCGTTAAAAAAATGGAAGAATTAGGAATTGGCAGACCGAGTACTTATGCTCCTACTATTTCTACGATAATTAAAAGAACCTATGTAGAAAAGAAAGATAAAGATGCCGTAAAAAGAAATTTCAGAATTGTAAGATTGAAAGATAATGAAATTAAAAAAGTAACTGAGCAGGAAAATACTGGAGCTGAAAAATCAAAATTATTCCCTACAGACCTTGGTTTGGTGGTAACTGATTTTTTAAACCAGCATTTTCAAAATGTAATGGATTATTCTTTCACTGCAAATATTGAAAAGGAATTTGATGAGATTGCTGAAGGGAAAATTGTGTGGAATAAAATGGTAGAAACTTTTTACACACCTTTTCACCAGGGCGTTTCACATACATTAGAAACGGCAGAAAGAGCTGTTGGCGAAAGAACATTAGGCGTTACCGAAGAGGGAAAACCATTAATTGCCCGTATGGGAAGATATGGACCAATGGTTCAAATTGGTGCACAAAATGATGAAGAGAAACCAAAGTTTGCTAAATTAAAAGCCAACCAAAGTATTGAAACCATCACATTTGAAGAAGCATTGGAATTATTCAAACTCCCCTTAACATTAGGAGAACATGATAGCATGGAAGTATCGGTAAACATTGGACGCTTTGGCCCATATGTAAAATGGGGAGAACAATTTATCTCCATTCCAAAAGGCGAAGAACCAACCGATGTCGACTTGAAAAGAGCTATTGAAATCATCACTGCCAAACAAGTAGAAGATGCTCCCATCGGATTTTTTGATGAGAAACCCATTACAAAAGGCAAGGGAAGATTTGGTCCTTTTATCAAGTGGAATAATCTTTTTATTAATATTCCAAGGGCCTACAATTTTGATGTGTTGACCCAACAAGATTGTAACGAACTGATTGAAAAGAAAATCGAAAAAGAATCCAACCGCTTTATTCAACAATGGCCTGATGAAAAAATTTCCATTGAAAATGGACGCTGGGGTGCCTTTATAAGATTCGGGAAAAAGATGCTTAAACTTACCGGTCAGGGTGCTAGTGGAAAATATACTCCTGAGGAATTGGCCGTAATAGATTTAGATACTATAAAGAAAATGATTCTCCAACAAGAACCAAAAGCATTCGATAAAAAAGCTACTGCAAAGAAAAAAGCTGCACCTAAGAAAGCTGCTACAAAAAAAGCTGCTAAGAAGTAGTGTTGATTGGTTAATTAGTTGATTGGTTAATTAGTTGATTGGGTGACTTAGCGTGTTACTTCGTGCCTTTGTGGCAATAGTTTAATTTGTTCATTTGAAGAGGAGTTCATAATCCCTGCTTATTAAACATTTGAAACCACCATTTTTACTTTTGTATTGCTACTTTTTACTTTACTCCTAAAAGTTAATCACCACTGTGGAAAATTAAAAAGTGGATATGAGTTAATAGTTTCCGAAATTCACAAAGAATT
>CALQJK010000263.1:0-3268 GCA_943330875.1 Chitinophaga pinensis | reverse complement strand
TTGCTTAATATCGGTAGAAATTCAAATTGATTTTTCTCCGGAGTTGCATTGTTTTTTGTGGAAACAAGTGTGACAGGCAATAAGCCGGAAAATGCTTCATAAAAACAAGCAATACCTTTTTGTCCACCCATCTTTGCAGGATAGATAGGGTAAGAGGCAATGGCAGTAATATGAATTTTGGGAGTAGAAATAATAGTTAGAGATTTATTGTAATTGAATTATGTCAAAGCCCCTTTTTTCTTGTTTACTTCAATGATGATCACGCCTATCAAAAGGATAAATAACAACCATGAAGAAATGTTACTTACTGTTCTTCCTAAGTAGTAAGATGCTGGTTCAAACTTGAAGTCTATTTTATGCTTACCTGCAGGGATAACCATTCCTCTTAAAACGTAATTGGTTTTGAAAAAAGAAGAAGGTTTCCCATCGATATATGCTTTCCAGTCTTTATAATATATTTCACTGAAAACTGCTACATGTGGCGCATTGGTAGATGATTCATAACTGATGGCATCATTATCAAACGAGGTCATTTTTATTGAAGCGGTGCTATCTGGTTGGGTATAAGAGGTAATAGACTTCTTAAAAGATTCATCAACGAATGCAATATCTTTTGGATTGAAATTATTTAATGCTCGCATTTCATTTGCAGGTCCTTTTACAAATTGAATGTTATTAACAAGCCAAACATTTCCCATTGCACCAGGATTCAGTTGCGCTACTTTATCATTGCCTTGTTGTTGTATAACGTATTTGGTATTCAACATGTTTACAACTGTCATATTTATATTGCCCCTGAATTGATAAGCAATCAAATCGTCATAGATGCCCAATTTCGCAGGGTGATATCCTCCAATAGATTTGTGGTAATAAGATGTTTTTGATTCATCCATGCTACTTGGATTGAATACCCTGAAATTGGGATCTTTGTCTTCCAAAATCATTTTATCAGCAGTAGAAAGCGGAAAGTTATTTGTCTCAGAATTTTCTTTACTTTCAAAGCTTTTGTCGTTGAGGTAATTCATACCAAATTGAAGGAGGTCTGCAGTAGACACTAATGTCATACCGATAATCATCATCATGGCATTTATTTTCTTTTTAAGAAACAGCGCGATGATGGCTCCGGCAAGAACAATAAGAATCAAAGAACGTAAGATGTCCGTCAATAACAAAGAGGCTCTTTCTTTACGTAAAGCCGAAACAAAGGCCCTTGCAGTTTTGGTAGGGTCGCTAATATTTGGGTCGCTGCTAATGTTGCTTGTCATGGCTTCATAAATCTGGTTATCTATGGAAGCTTTGTATTTTTCATCTAATTGTTGAAGTGCAGCAGGATTCCCTTTTGCATAAATTGTGTTAAAAGCTGCAGTACGTTCTTTATTTTCTTTGCTAAAATCGGTTGAAAAATAGAATAAGGTAATCATGGCAAAAACTACTAAAGTAGCGATGCCGGAAAGTTTAAATTGCCTCCATGAATTTTCATCTTCTGTAGTAATTAATTTGTTGATAACCATGGCTGCTATAACAGGGAATAATAATTGAGGTACTACTAAAATCATAGTGGGCACCCTGAATTTATTATAAAGTGGAAAGTGGTCAAACATAAAATAATTAAATGCCGGAAAATTATCTCCCCAGGAAAGCAATATCGCAAATACACATGCGGTAAAAATCCACCACTTATGTTTATTATCTAAATAAAACATCCCAAATAAAAACAAGAAACAAATTACAGCGCCAAGGTAAACAGGTCCGTTAGTAAAGGGTTGTCCTCCCCAATACAAAGCTCCGTTCATTTGATTGGTAATTTGATCAACAGGGAATTGAGGCAGATTTTCATTCATGAAGGTAACAAGAGGGCCATTATCTTTAATCTTTGGGAAAATGTATACATCTCCATCGCGTTCTGCCTGGTGCGACCCATATCCTAAAACACCTGGAAACATTAAACTCCAGGTTTCGGCTTTTCCATAACTCCACATAAACGCATAATCTTTGCTTAAACCTGTAGTTTTACCTCCTTCAACTTTATCATTGGCATTTGATTTTTGATCCATTACCAATTGGCCACCTCTTTTAGAATCTTTTGAATAGTCAAATGTGGTCCATAAAGACAATGCATTTGTTGCCACACCAATTATTCCCGCAACAACTATTAATGAGATACTTTTAGCCAGGTGATTTATTTGTTTTGTTCTGATAAAATGTATGAAGTAAGAAATAATCATTATGCCTAAAACAAGGAATAAATAATAACTTATCTGTTGGTGTCCTTGTCCGATTTGTAGTGCAGTTAATAAGGCGGCGAGCACAAATCCCATTAGATATTTTTTATCAAAAATCAGCATAATAGCACCTATTACTGCAGGAGTATAGGCAAGTGCAAGCATTTTAGTATTGTGTCCGGCTGTTACAATAATGGGAGAGTAGCTGCAAAATGCAAATGCTAATGCTCCGATAATTGCGGCCGCAGGTCTCATACGCAGGCAGATACACAAAAAATAAAAACAAAGACATGCCAGGAAGAAAAAATTAAAAGGCATGGGCAATCCGAATTGGAAAATTTTATCAAAGATGGTCAATGGGGACCAATTTCCTTTCATGGCTATTTGGTAATTGGGCATACCTCCAAACATATTAGTATTCCAAAGAGGCAGATGTCCATTGGTTTTTTCATATTCAAGTGATTGCTGGGCCATTCCTTGCCAACCTGTTGCATCACCTTGTTTTAAGCCAACTCCGCTTTCAAGCGCAGGCTTGCAAAAAATGATAGTTACCAACAGAAAAATAGCGATTGCAATAATGTGAGGGACTGCAGGTTTAAAATTAATAGAGCGCATATGTAATAATAGTTTTTAAATTTAGGCATCCTTTCAGAGCCTTTGTATCATTCTGGATTTTTCTCGTGCAAATTATTAAGCCTGTTTCAGCCTTTTAAATTACGATGGCAAAATAATGCTTATTTTCTATAAAGTACTTATATTTGCAGAGTTAATAATAAATTGAAAACCCTCTTTTTTATTTTATTCAAACTCTATCAATTTCAATTAAATCCAGGTGCTAATTTAACAACCAATCATTTGTTGATGTATTCATTATTTCCTTGCTGATTTTCTTTGATATTTTTTTTTAAATAAGCTTAAAGCTAAGCTCCTTTTAGTACTATTAATTGTTTCTATTTTTGACACGAAAATAGAAACGATTAACACGTTTGTGAATTACAGCTTTTTCGTAAATAGGAATTGTGTTTTTTTACAATCTTTTCAAATAG
>CALQJK010000262.1:0-3275 GCA_943330875.1 Chitinophaga pinensis | reverse complement strand
TTTCGAAGAAACTAATTAATGCTGTATCATAATTAATTAATGATTCTCTTGGCCATCCTAATGCCGTTAAAAACTCATTAGAATCCGAAGGATCTATTTCTTTATTATAGCCTAAAAAGTTAATGATATCTATTTTTTCATTATAACTATAATATTCCTCTATCATTTCTTCTGCAATTGCTCGAGTGTTAAAAAATGCAGAGCTATTTTTTAAAAATACGTAGTGTAAATAATCTGAAAAATAATTTCCATTCAATATTTGATCTCCATCATTATTTAATTCTTCGCTACGAACATTGAATTTTTTAGAAATATATTTATTTAATCCAACTAATCTAGGTTTTTCTAAACATAACGAAGTTTTCCATCCTATCATTCTAGGCTTATCCCAAGATATAGATTTCACATCAGCTCCAAATTTCTTTTCTAGTGAAATTAAAAATTTTGCGGAACCGTCCCACATGTTTTCAACCAAATCAGAAGCTTGTTTTTTGTACGTTGGATTTCCTAATAAATAGGTGTTGTTCCAAGCTAAGTATTTTTCTGTATAGTCAGTCATTGATGCGTCTAAAGTGTCTTTTTCTTTCATTATCAATTCACTCAAATCAGTTTTTATTTTTTCAATTTCTTTGTAAGCATTTTGAATTTCTTCTTTAATAAAATTTATTGGATCTGAAGTAAGTCTTATTATTTCTTCATGATTTAGGTATAATATAATTGAAAGCACTTCTTTCATGTTTCTCGGAAGATTCTCAAAGTATAGTTTTAAGTTCTGAATATTAGCAATCAATTCATCCTTTTTATTTTTAAAAATTGACTCATAATCAATATTTGTTTCTAATAAATTAAAACAAATTTTATATTTATTTAAATTCAAATTTTCTAAACTTTCCAGTCTTATATCATTCGCAAATTTTGATAAATTATTCGCAGAGTTTGATAGTTTATTTATGTTATTATAATTTTTTGTTCCTCTTGTATTACTTAGTAAAATAGCAATGCAATTACTTCTTATTTCATTAAGTATTGTAAATTTTTCATTTGTTGGCTCAATTGGCTTGTTATTTTGTAAGTCTTTTCTTTTTATATAATTTTCATTTAACTCTTTATTTAGTTTGACTAAACTCGAAAATTGTTCTTGTTCTAATACATCATCAATCTTGCTTAAAACATCATCAATATTGTCCACTTTAATGATTAATCCCCATCCCGGTTGAGGATGATTGCTTGAAATCAACAACAAGCACTTATCAAATTCTTGATCAGTTTGGTTAAAGAAATTCTCATCTAAATCATTTAAACTATTGGTAGAAGATAAAAGCTTACGTTTTGTAGTATTGTTTTTAGGTACAGGATTTTGGCCGCTTTTGACAAAATAATTCCCCAATAGTCGATAATTGCTATTGTTATCAGGGTTATTAAATTTCGATAGCAAGTCGTATAATTCTACATATTCCCAGTCTTTACCTAAAGAAAAAACCCAATAAAAAGAAGGAATAATTTTATCCGAATAGCTTAAGTTTTTGATTTCTTTTAATGTAAAATTTTCAATTGAATAACCCATAAAAAAATTATTTATAAATCCGAAGTTAAGATTCAAAAGCGATAAAAAAAGGAGTATTTCAAAAAACGTTATTCTTCATTAATACTTATATCTTCATTATTCTCAGATGCCAAATCAACAATTCCTACCGGCAACTCTTTTTTGTTTTTCAAACCTAGCAACTTCAATTTAGTTGCATGTGAAATCAGATTGTCCTTTCCGGTACTTAACTGTTTAAATGCTTCTAAATAAGTATCATTTGCTTTACCAATTTGTTTTCCCACTTCATTTAAATTTTCAATAAAGCCAACAAGCTTATCATAAAGTTTTGCCCCTCTTTCTGCAATTGCGTTTGCGTTTTTATTTTGATATTCTCTTTTCCACAAGTCAACCATCAATTTAAGTGAGGCTATTAAATTTGTAGGACTAATTAATAAAATTCGTTTGTCATAAGCGTAATTCCATAAATCAGGATCGGCTTGTACTGCAGTAATATATGCAGGTTCGTTAGGAACAAACATCATTACAAAATCCAAAGTTTTATCATAATCATCATATGCTTTTTTGCTCAGTTCATTAATATGATCTTTAATAGCGTCTATATGTGATAGTAATTCAATTTTTTGTTGCTCTTTATCTTCGGATTCAATGTAACGAACAAACGCATTTAAAGAAACCTTCGAATCAATGATAATATGTCTGTTGTCTGGATACATAACCATTGCATCTGGTCTCATTTTCTTTCCTTTCACTTCGCTCCTTAATGCATTGCCATTTTCATCAAAGAGTTGGTATTCCATAAAGTATTCCTCAGCTTTCCGTAAGCCAGATTTTTCTAAAATTGTTTCCAAAATAACTTCCCCCCATCTGCCTTGAGTTTTGGACTCACCTTTTAATGCCTTTGTTAAATTTCTGGTTTCTTGAGTTATTGTTTGATTAAGCTCGGTTAATTCTTTAACTCTTTCCCCAAGAGAAAAACGTTCTTTAGATTCGGCGTTATATACATCATCAACTTGTTTCTTAAACGATTCTATGTTTTTACCAAGAGGCTCTAATATGCCTTTCATATTCTCTTTATTAAGCTCTGTAAATCGTTGGGATTTATTTTCAAAAATTCTATTTGCAACATTTTCAAATTCTGTTGAAAATTTCTTATTAAGATCTTCCACTTCAGCTTTATTATTTTTCAATTTTTCTTCTAGTGCATTTCTATTCGCCGATTCTATTGATAACAAACGATAGTTTTCATCTCTTTGATCTGTTATTATTTTTATATCCTCTTTAAGTTTTGTGCCCTCTTCTATTTTTTCAATAAGTCTGTTATTAATTGAATTTTCATTTGCGGTGGTAATCGCTTTAATCTCAATCAATTCTTTTTCTAATTTTTGGAGGGCTACAGATGTTGCATTCTTTGAAATGATCCAGATACAAATTGAGCCTGTAATTAATCCAATCAAAGAAGAAATAATAATTGTTGTCATAATTGTGTTTTTTAAATTAATTTATCTTCCCAATGTTGCCAGATTATAGCCATACTTAGAGTGTCCAATTTACAATATTTTTTTAGTGCATCGATATACAATGACTTAACAGCATCATTATTTTTATTCAATCCAAATATCATATCCTGATAGGCCATCATGGCAGCCCCGCCTTCTCTAACAACAATTTGTTCTCCATTTGCTGTAATCGTTGGGGTAGGTAGTAATTTATATGGATTTATAATTTTCCC
>CALQJK010000261.1:0-3283 GCA_943330875.1 Chitinophaga pinensis | reverse complement strand
TAGAGGCAAAGAAGATCCGTTTTTAAGAATCGGTGAAGCTAACGACAGGACTACCAAAAGTGAAAGCAATATTGTATGGAGTTTAAAAGACATCAATTTTGAAATAGAGCAAGGTGATGCGGTAGGGATAATCGGAAGAAATGGAGCAGGTAAAAGTACGTTGTTAAAAATATTAAGTAGGGTAACTGCTCCTACAACGGGTAAAATTATAGGTAAGGGGAGAATAGCCAGTTTGTTAGAGGTTGGTACAGGTTTTCATCCAGAATTGACCGGAAGAGAAAATATCTACTTAAATGGAGCGATATTGGGTATGCGTAAACGTGAAATTGACAGGAAATTTGATGAAATAGTTGAATTTAGTGGAGTGGAAAGATATATTGATACTCCAGTAAAAAGATATTCATCTGGAATGTATGTTCGTCTTGCCTTCGCAGTTGCAGCACATCTAGAAAGTGAGATTTTAATTGTTGATGAAGTGCTCGCAGTAGGAGATGCCGAGTTTCAAAAGAAATGTTTGGGGAAGATGGGTGAGGTGAGCAAAGGAGAGGGAAGGACAGTATTGTTTGTGAGTCATAACATGGGTATGGTTTCACAACTTTGTAGAAATGCGATATTGCTAAATAAGGGAACAATAGATTACATTGGCCCCGTTTCTTCAGTAATCAATAAATATTTAAAGATTCAATCCACCACAAATGAATTTTTGTACATTCCTGAATTAAATGTTGCAAAATCAAACTTTATTGAATCAATAAAAATTAAAAATAATGACAATCAATATGTCTCAAGTTTTTCTTTTGATCAGCATATCATCATAGAATTTGTATGTCAGATTAATGATTTTTATGATGATTTACTCATTGGAATTGGCATGATGGATAAATCAAATAGCAGAGTATTTACAGTAGTAAAAGAGATTACTTTTTTTTTAGACAAACAGAAAAATATAATTTGTGGGGAGCTTAAATTACCAAATTCATTATTTGCTCCAAATATTTATTCATTTGTATTGGCATTATGGACAAAAACGGGAGTGATTCATGATTTAGCAGAAAATGTATGTGTAATAAGTATTCACGATAATGGGACTTCTCTTTCTGCTTTTGAGGGAGCAGATTATGGTTCTGTAATTATAAATCCCATATGGAAGTCATGCTGAAAATAACTTTAAAAAAAATCATTTATCAGTTTTTTAGGATTGGAATGTATGAATTTCAAAATCAAGAAATATTAAATCAAAGAAAACAGTTCACTGACAATTCTATTTTTAATGATACAATAATAACAGGTAAAAACACCAGAATTATAAATAATTCCGGAATAAAAGAGCGAATTATTCTAGGAGCACATTCGATTATTCTTGGAGAATTGCAAACCTTGCAACATGGCGGAATCATTAAGGTAGGCCAAAATGTATTTATTGGAGAAAACACCAGAATTTGGTCTTCAGATTCCATTATAATTGGGGATAGGGTTTTGATTTCCCATAATGTGAATATTCATGATAACAATTCTCATCTTCTTGATAAAGATTTTAGACACAAAGAGTTTATGTATGTATATGAAAAACACATACCTTATCCGCATACAAATTTACCAGAAAAGGAGATTATTATTGGCGATGATGTTTGGATTGGATTTAATGCCACAATTATGAAGGGAGTTAGAATTGGGAACGGAGCAATAATTGGAGCAAACTCAATTATTACAAAAGATGTTCCCTCGAATTCAGTAGTCATAGGAGCTGATCAGAAAATAATTAAGATTTTAGAATGATATTGTTTGTGAATTCTGGTTGTAGATATGTTTTTTAAAAAAATAATCATTCAAGATAAGAAAAATGAAAATAGCTTTTGTAGATAATCTTGCAGTAGGAGGCGGTCTTTCTAGGTTTTCACTCTTGTTGTGCCGCTCTCTGATTGAAGCACAACCTGAAATGGAAATTCACTATTTTGTTCATCATTCCAACCTAAACCATATTCCCGAAATTAAATACATACCTAGGGTAAAAGTAGAAGTGCTTGATACTACATGCCCTCCAACATTATATAAAAAGTTAATTTGTAAATGTAGAATTTGGATAAAATTAAAAACAACAGATGATCCAGTAATCAAAGAAATAAGAAAAAAGATAGATGAAAGATTCACACTGGCCTATTTCCCGTCTGCACATATGATGGAGCGTCCAATTCTGAAAATTCCAATAGTGGGTACGATACATGATTTCAACTGGAAATATTTTTTCGGAAGACAAATTTTTTCAACTGATTTTATTGGTAAAATGGATATAGAGATATTAAAATGGCTGAATGGAGGTCCAACGATATGTTCTTCACATGACGTGGTTGCAGAAGCAAAAAAGCTCTACCCTAATGTGAAGAATTACCCAAAAGTAATTCCCATTGCACCCGTCGTAGTTAATCAACAAATTACTTCTGAAAAAGCAGAAGCTATTTTGCAAGAATTGTGCATAGACTATCCTTATCTTATTTTTCCGGGAAACTTTTTCCCACACAAAAATCATCTTAATCTCTTTACTGCATTTTACTTATTGAAGCAAAGGAAAGGGATGGAACATGTGAAATTATTGCTGACAGGAATGAATTCAGATCAATTGGCTTATGGCAAAGCAGAATATAGAGGTGTACAGCTTATAACAAATACCTCTTTATCCTCAACAGATTTTGATATTCGTGGGCTTGGATATCAGCCTAACGAAGTCATGGATGCTCTAATATCCAAAGCACAATTGCTTGTTTCCCCTTCTATATATGAAGCCATTTGCACTCCGGCCATGGATGCATGGAGTTATGGTACACCAACTGCCATTTCTGATATTCCTCCTTATCGAGAACATGAGAGTGCATGGAATATTCGTTCATCATTTTTTAATCCAATGGATCCAATGGATATTGCCAATAAGCTGGAGTTATGCTTGAATAACTATGAAAAGACGAAGTCAGATGGTCTTTTATCTCAGCAAAATATGCATAAGTATGATTGGGGACATGTAACGAGAGCTTATCTTAATATTTTTAATAGTGCAATTAAAGATTTCAAAAAATAGATTAAGTGGTAAATAATTGGATGCTCTTACAAATACAAATAGATATACGCAAATGAAAATTCTCATTATAGGTTCAGAGGGCTTTATTGGAAAAAATCTAGTAAACTACTTAAAAAATAATAATGAAATAGTAATAGGGTGTGATATAATAAAAAATAGTTCATGTGAAATTGATTTTTATTTCAATGATGGAATAACTTTTGAATGGTACAAATT
>CALQJK010000260.1:0-3285 GCA_943330875.1 Chitinophaga pinensis | reverse complement strand
GTGGATTTCCAAAAAATGCCGCAACACCACGCTTTTCAATTATTGAAAACTTGTACCATCAATTTGCAGAAAAACTTGAACATCATTCTATCGTTCCACATGCGCCTTATTCCGTATCAACAGACTTGCTGGAAAAAATCACTCATTTTTATGGCAATGAAATTATCACAATGCATAACCAGGAAACGGAGGAAGAAAACGAATGGTTTAAAAATAAGTCCGGTGATTTTTTAAAATTATATAATCAACTAAATATCGACACATCCTCTTTTGATTCAAAAGGGGAGAGTAGTTTACGCCATTTTCTGCCTTATTTCAAAACAAAAAACCGACTTATTCTGGTTCATAATCTTTTTACAAATGAAGAGGATATAGCGGCAGCAAAAATTATTTTTAATCAGGAATCTTCAAATTTGTATTTCTGCTTGTGTCCTAACGCTAACGTGTATATCAGTAATAAACTTCCTGATATCAATTTGTTTGTTCGTAACCAATGTAATATTGTTTTAGGAACGGATAGTTTGGCTTCGAATGACCAACTCTCTATTCTTGAAGAAATCAACACTTTACAAAAAGCGTATCCTGATCTTTCCTTATCTGAAATGCTGAAATGGGCTACCAGTAATGGTGCTAAGGCATTGAAAATTGATGACAAGTATGGAAGTTTTGAAAAGGGGAAGACGCCAGGAGTTGTTTTAATTGAGAATAATAAAGTGGAATGTTTAATAAAAGGATAAATCAAGGGTATTGCCGCAAAGACGCAAAGTCGCAAATTTTTCGCTAAGTTTTCAATTGAATTTACTAATCAACTTACCAACTCAATCAACTAATCAAATAATGAGTATTGCCGCAAAGACGCAAAGGCACAAAGTTGTTCGCTAAGTTTTCAATTTAATTTCCCCATTCAACCAATTAACCTCTCAACTAATCAACCAATCAACCAATCAACTTTTCAACAACACTCAACCCCTTTCAACAACATTCCACCCTCCTCACCCCAACACCTCCTGCAATATCTTCAAAGATTTCATTTGTCCAAAGTCATTCAAATGCAAGCTGTAATAAGTTTGATAGCTCATCAACAGCGCTCTTCTTGTTTCTTTGTTTAATTTAATCTCACTGAGCTCATTCGGATGCATTGCCATTAAGAGTTCGTATGTTTTGTAGGCAAGATCACCTTGTATAAAATGGTGGTGAATAGGTTTTTCAGTTAAAAAAAGTCCTTCTGCCAAATCAAGATAAATTTCACTTGAAGTGATTTTTTTGGGATCAGGACTTTGAATTTTAAATCCAAAAAAATGAGGCAATTGCAAAGAAAAATAAAGCGAAAAATTGGAAGCGATATTTTTTTCTGCAACATCAAGATTCAGAAAAGCATCTTCACAAAAATAAAACAGATCCGCATTACTTTCTGGTTGTTTAAGTGATTTAAAAAGTAATTCCAGCATATATGTAGCGATGCTGTTTTTAACAACATCGCTCAATAAATTTTGGTAAACAACAGACCAGGAACATTCTTTGATCCGTTGCATATTTTTCATGTCGTTGTGATATACTTCCAAATCCAGAATGGCTGAAGGTTGCAGCATGATGCCCATGCCATTCTTTTTCTGCTGCTTTCTGACGCCGTTTATTAAATATGTTTGCATCCCAAACAATTCGGTAAAAATGGTAGCGACAACACTTGTTTCTCCATATTTAATCGTTCGAATAACAATGCCTTTTGTTTTGTGTATCATTTTTTCAGTACAATCTTCAATTTATATCTTGTCGTTTTTTATAAATAATCTTTCTTTGCAAGAAAATTAAAATCAAACAATCATCAATATTATAACATTATGTGGCAAGGTTTGGCAAAATGGGTATTAAAAAACAGATTTATACTATTGTGTTTTTTATTGGCAACAACCATATTGATGGGATTCTATGCTGCTAAAGTCAAACTGAGCTATGAATTTGCCCGTGCTATTCCTACAGATAACCCTAAGTATCAGGAGTATGTTTCTTTTAAAAAGCTATTTGGTGACGATGGCAATTTGATGGTTATTGGTGTTCAGACCAAGCATTTTTTTGAAAAAGAGCATTTTAGTCATTATCAACAATTCGGAAATGAGGTAAAGCATGTTCCATTTGTGGAAGAAGTTTTAAGCGTACCGATGGCGGTAATTCTGGAGAAAGACAGTATTGTAGAAAAATTGCAGCCACAAAAAATATTTGCAGATCATTACGAACGTCAGGAAAGCCTTGACAGTGCAGCATCTCGGTTCTTTAATCTTCCTTTTTACAAGACCATGTTGTACAATGAGGATTCATCTACTTATTTAATGGCTGTTAAAATCAATAAAGCCATTTTAAATTCTCCGGCAAGAGTTAAAGTGGTTCAGGATATTATGAATATTGCCGCGCAGTATAAAAGTACAACCGGCATTGAAACACATTTGAGCGGCTTACCATTAATCAGAACTGTAGTAGCAGAGCGCATTCAGAAGGAAATGAAGTTGTTTCTTTTTGCATCACTTGGCTTGAGTTTATTGATTTTATTTTTATTTTTCCGCTCCATCAGCACCGCATTTATTTCACTGAGTGTAGTGTTGATTAGTGTAGTATGGACGGTTGCCGTGATTTATTTATGTGGGTATAAAATTACTTTATTAACTGCATTAATTCCTTCGCTAGTTGTGGTTATTGGCATTCCCAATTGTATCTATTTTATCAATAAATTTCATACTTCTTATCTAAATAGTGGGTTGACTTCATTATCCGAAAGAAAAAATAATGCGTTAGTGGATATGGTAAGTAAAATGGGAGTAGTAACGCTATTTTGCAATATTACTGCAGCCATTGGATTTGCTGTATTTGCACTAACAAAAAGCGCCGTATTAAAGGAGTTTGGCGTAGTTGCAGGAATTAGTATCATGCTGATCTTTTTTATCTCCTTTCTTTTTTTACCTATTGTATTGAGTTATGCAAAAGCACCGGGATCAACACAATTAAAATATTTAGACAATAAATGGGTCGGTTTATTTTTGGCAAAAGTGGAAGTCTGGGTTTTCGGTCACAAAAAATCAATAATGCTGTTGACCTGTTTGGTAATAATCATTTCCATAATGGGCGTATTAAGGTTAAAAACCATTACCTACATAGTAGATGATTTGCCCAAGACGGATAAAATCTATACCGATTTGAAATTTTTCGAACAGCATTTCAAAGGGATCATGCCGCTTGAAATCGTTATTGATACAAAGAAAAAACATGGGCTTTCAGGAATGAAGTCGCTATCAGTGT
>CALQJK010000259.1:0-3323 GCA_943330875.1 Chitinophaga pinensis | reverse complement strand
TTTAATAATAAGGAATAACAATGTCCGTTTGAACTTTATAAGGATCAACGGCTATTCCATCTTTATCAATGGGATCGCCTACATAAATTTCATAAGCAGGAGCTAACGCTGTTTTCTTTTCATCTTTAATCCAGTCTTTCAAGGCTTGATAAGCCTGCGTAGTTTCAGTGTATGGGCCATAAAAATGAGCAATAATTATTTTTGTTTTATTAGTCCTTTTAAATAGTATGCCCTTTTGCATTTTCAAAGGTTTTTTATCTACTGGAATTCCCGCTTCAAAAAAGAAAGGCGCTTTCTGGCTTTTATACCATGCCATGGGTGGGCCAACTGCTTTTAATTTATTCTTCTGCATGTATGCTTTAAGTTGTGAGCCGTAAATTTTCCCCAATTTTTGACTCAGTCTGATGCTGCTGCTTGCACTGTCTTTTATGGAGATAATGTTTAAAGGCAAAGCAATATTGTCTGAAATATTAATAATTGGAGCACTGGTTAACGTGGTGTCTTTTTTGCTCTTGGGGTTGTCATTTTTAAGTAAAATAGGATTCTCCTCAAGATTGACTCTTTTATTTTTATTCCCACATGCTGAAAGGGTAAACAGCATCAGTAATAAGATTAAAGGATAATTTGTTGATACTTTCATAGATTTCGAGGTTGACAGTGTGAGTAAAGCCGACGGCAATGTAGCCAAAATGCATTAAAAAGCTTTGACTTATGCATACAGATTTTACTGAATTGGTAATTTCATGTAGGTTTGCAACTCGAAATTTGCATTATGTATAAAATTACCTTTCAGTTTGAACAAAAAGGATTAGATCCTATTACACTTGAAAATATTGAAGCTGACCAGTCAATTCTTGAAGTTGCTTTAAAAAATGATATTGAATTACACCATAATTGTGGCGGGGTTTGCGCTTGTAGTACTTGTCACCTTTATGTAGAAAAAGGAGAATCATTTCTTGAAGAATTATCAGATAAAGAAGAAGATTTTATCGACAGGGCTGTAAATCCTAGGATAAATTCTAGATTGGGATGCCAGTGTATGCTTAATGAAGGAACTGGAGAAATTACAGTAACCTTGCCTGATCAAACTCAATTTTTAGGGGAATAATATTTTTATAAAACTAAATTCAAAATAAAATGACATTTGAACTTCCTATACATTGGAATGACTATGAAGATATAGCGATGAAGTTGCACGAAAGATTTGGAGATGATTTTGGTGAAAGTCAAATTTATCGGATTCGATTTACCGATCTTCACAAATGGGTGCTGGAAATTCCTAATTTTTCCGGTAAAGCAGAAGAGAGCAATGAAGGACATTTGGAAATGATACAGAGCTCCTGGGTATATGAATGGAGAGATGCGAGGAAGGGGTGAGGATGAAGGGTTGAAGGAGTTGAATGGTTGAAGGTGGTTGAGGAAGGGTTGAAAGATTGTTGATTGGTTGAAGAAAGTTGAAGATGGTTGATTTTCCTTTGCGGCTTTGTGTCTTTGTGGCAAATTTTTTCTCCATATGGAGATAGGTTGAAGGTTGTTGAAGATGGTTGATTTAAACTTTAGTACAAATGAATATTCTACAAAAATTTAAGCCGATTAAGTTAATTGCTATGGACGTGGATGGTGTGCTTACTGATGGTAAGTTATGGTTAATGCCGTCGCTTGATTTGGTTAGAAATATGGATATTAAGGACGGCTATGCATTACAGTTAGCTGTTAAAAAAGGCTATCATGTTGTAGTGATATCAGGTGCAGTTGATACTGGAGCCGTAGAAAACAGACTGAAAGGGTTAGGTATTTTGGATGTAAATATGGCAGTGAAAGATAAGTCTGCTCTGTTGAACAAAAAAATTAGTGAATGGGGTTTTGCCAGAGATCAAGTATTATTTATAGGAGATGATATTCCTGATTACGAAGTCATGAAAAATGTTGGATTATCTTGTTGTCCTGCAGATGCCGTTGCTGAAATTATTCAAATAGCTGATTATATTTCTTCTTACAAAGGTGGCTGCGGTTGTGTTAGAGATGTGATTGAAAAAGTATTGAAATTAAATAATGATTGGGATTTGGACGCCGAAGTTGTCTCTAAATAAAGGAGTGAATTTTTTTTTCGATTACAATAAGTTCGGAATAATCACCTTACACATGACTTTAATTATCGCGTTTTTCAAACTTATCCGTTGGCCTAATTTATTCTTTATTGCGCTTACGCAATGGTTGTTTTATCATTGTATTGTACTGTCGTTGGACATGAATCATTTGGAGACATTTATCCCATTCCATTTTCATTTTTTATTGTTGATGCTGGCATCTGTTTTTATTGCCGCCGCCGGTTATATTATTAATGATTATTTTGATCTTCAAATAGATATTGTCAATAAGCCCGAAAAAGTGGTCGTTGATAAAACTGTAAAAAGAAGATGGGCCATCATGTTGCATATTTTATTTTCCATAGTTGGTATTATATTAAGTGGAATCGTGAGTTACTACAGCAAAAAATGGGTGATTGTTTTAGGCAATATAGGAACGGTGCTTCTCTTATGGATTTATTCCACTCGCTTCAAAAAGAAATTGCTCATTGGGAATATTGTCATTGCAGCATTAACGGGTTGGGTAATACTGGTTGTATATTTTTATGCCGGAGCCACATTGATTAATTACAAGGGATGGACGATGCATCTTTATCCATACGACATCAAACGACTTTTTAAATTAACTTTTTTGTATGTTGGTTTTGCATTTGTTCTTTCTTTGATCAGAGAAGTTGTCAAAGACTTGGAAGATATGTATGGTGATGCACAATTTAATTGCCAGACAATGCCCATTGTGTTAGGCGTTCCTGCTACTAAGGTTTTTGTTGCGGTATGGATTGTGGTTTGTGTACTTTCTTTACTGGTTGTGCAATTGTATGCCTGGCAGCTTGGTTGGTGGATCAGTTGTTTATATGCCATTTTCTTTATTGTGGTACCCTTACTATGGGTGTTGAAAAATCTATTCCAAGCATCTGCTGCTGAAGATTACCACAGATTGAGCATTCAACTAAAAGTAGTGATGTTTGCAGGAATATTGTCTATGCTTTTCTTTAAAATTTTATGATGAATAAAAAAATAATACTGGCTTCTCAATCTCCAAGGAGAAAACAATTACTGGAATGGGCAGAAGTGAATTTTGAGGTAATGGTTAGTGATACGGATGAATCTTATCCCGACCATTTGACCTTCAGCGAAATCGCGATTCATATTGCTAAAAACAAAGCGCTTAAAGTGGTAGAGATGTATAAGCCTTCAGATCCGGTACTTGCAGCAGATACTATTGTCGTTTGTGAC
>CALQJK010000258.1:0-3375 GCA_943330875.1 Chitinophaga pinensis | reverse complement strand
TGATAAAATAGTCAATGTCAATTTGGCTGCGTTCTTTAATAAGAACCCATTTATCTTCTCCAAAAGTACTTTTGACTAATGCCTCTATAGATTTATTGATGATGCCATACATATAAAAATGATTTATTGTTATTAAAACATAACGGAATACATTAATAGTATCTTGAAATTAAATAATAATTCAGAATTGACAATGGTTATTTAATTTATCTTTTTAGTCATTAATAAATAAGCGATACTATTTTTTGTTTTAACCTGCATTTTGAAGTTGGAATCGTGATGAAAGGTAAAAAGGCAATAAAGACGAGTGGTTGAGCCGATTTTTTGGTCGAAAACATAGTGAAATATGATAAGATCAAAAAATCAAGCAAACGCGTGACTTTGCAGCATTTTTTTCTTGGAATAGATTTCAACTGCAAAATCTGGGTTTAATAATTCAACCTAATCTGTTGGATTTTTAAATTATTACTTCTATCTTTAAAATCCAAATGAATAATAAAGTCTCGAATATTATATTCCATGATGTAACAAATACAACAGTTACAACAGCAACTACAACCCGCTAGGGTTGTACATTACCATATTATCCAAAGGGCATCACGCTGAAGAAAAATCAAAGACATTCCAATTATTTCCAGTTTATAAAGTAAGATTTATGCAAGTATTAAAATTCGGTGGCACATCGGTAGCAAACGCAGAAAACATCAAAAAAGTAATCGATATTGTTGCAGATGCCATAAAAAAAGAACCCGCAATTGTAGTCGTATCTGCCTTGGGTGGCATTACAGATTTATTGTTAGATGCAGCGACATTGGCTGCCGAAGGCAATGAGTCTTATATCGAAAAATTAAATTTAATTGAACAGCGACATAAAGACTGCATTACTAATCTGGTAAAGGAAGCTGCTCAATTGCCACTTTTACAAATGTTAGACAAGGCGTCAACGGAGATGAGCAATCTTTGTGATGGATTGTTTATGCTCGGAGAATTGACATTAAGATCAAAAGATAAAATAGCCAGCTATGGCGAAAAATTATCTTCTCAAATTATCGCAGCGGCCTTTCTTGATAAAGGAATTGAAGCCACCTGGAAAGATTCAAGAGACGTTATTGTTACCAATTCTTCCTTCGGATCTGCTGCAGTTGATTTTTCAACTACGAATGAAAAAATTAAAGAGTATATAAAATCCACCAGAAAGGAACTTTATTTATTTCCTGGGTTTATTGCTGCTGATAAAAATGGTATTACTACAACCCTTGGCAGAGGCGGGTCAGATTACACTGCAGCCATTATTGCAGCTGCTATAAATGCAAACAATTTAGAAATATGGACAGATGTAAGTGGCATGATGACGGCCGATCCAAGATTGAGCAATAATGCCAAAATTATCCCACAGATTTCTTACCAGGAGGCGATGGAACTTTCCCATTTTGGCGCCAAAGTTATTTATCCGCCTACTATTCAGCCCGTAATGAGTAAGAATATTCCTGTTTGGATCAAAAACACTTTTGCTCCAGAAGATAATGGCACAGTGATTTCAAACGATTTGCAATCATTTCCGCATTCTAAAACCGAATCCCAAAATATTGTAAGGGGTATTTCCAGTATCAATAATATCTGCCTGCTAACGCTGGAGGGTAGTGGCATGATTGGCATCCCGGGTTTTTCAAAAAGACTATTTGAATCTTTGAGTAATGAAAAAATAAATGTCATTTTAATTACTCAAAGTTCTTCTGAACATTCTATAACGGTTGCTATTGATGATAATTTATCTCAAAAAGCCATACAAGCTGTAGATGCAGCATTTGCCAATGAAATCGCTCTTCAAAAAGTGGAGCCGCTTAAAATTGAAAAAGCACTTTCTATTGTAGCACTTGTCGGAGAAAATATGCGCAATCACACTGGAGTGAGTGGAAGAATGTTTAGCGCCATGGGAAGAAATGGTATCAATATCAGAGCAATTGCACAGGGCTCTTCCGAAAAAAATATCTCCGCAGTTATTCAAACCAGTGATGTAAGAAAAACTATCAATGTCTTGCATGAAGAGTTTTTTGAAACAACTTATAAACAAGTGAATGTATTTTTAGCCGGTGTTGGAAATGTGGGCGGAAAATTATTGGCACAGCTCCAGCAACAATCCAGTTTCTTGCAGGAAAAACTTCATTTGAATATTAGATTGACAGGTATGATTAACAGCACGAGAATGTTAATTGACGAATCGGGAATCGATATCAATAACTGGAAAAATTTATTGAATGATGGTGCCAGAGCAGATTTACACCAGTTCATAGAGAACATTCATACCCTCAATTTGCGCAACGCTGTATTTGTTGATATTACTGCAAATGATACGGTTGCCGGCGTGTACGATAAATTGCTGCAGAAAAGTATCGCTGTCGTTGCTTGTAATAAAGTTGCCGCTTCGTCTAATTATGCCAGTTATAAAAAACTAAAAGATTTGTCTCGTGAGTTTAATGCACATTTTTTGTTTGAAACTAATGTGGGAGCAGGCCTTCCTATTATTGGCACTATCAATGATTTGATGCATAGTGGAGATCGCATTCATAAAATAGAAGCTGTGTTGAGCGGCACGTTGAATTTTGTTTTTAATCATTATGATGGTAAAAAGAAATTTGCTGAAGTGGTAAAGCAAGCACAGGACGAAGGTTATACAGAACCTGATCCACGACTCGATCTTGGCGGAACTGATGTGATGAGAAAAATTATGATTTTAGCAAGAGAGTCAGGTGAAAAAATTGAAATGGATAGTATTGTAAACAATAGCTTTATGCCAGAAGCCTGCATGCAAGGAACCGTTGAAGATTTTTATGCTTCGATGTTGCTACATGAAGATCATTTTAAAAAACTATTTGATGAAGCCCATGCGAAAGGAAATATTTTAAAGTTTGTAGCAAGCTTTGAAAATGGTAAAGCCGCTGTTGGTTTACAGCATATCAATCCGCAAAATGATTTGTACCACTTGTATGGAAAAGACAATGTAGTGTTGTTTTACACAGATCGTTACAAAGACCAGCCCCTTGTAATTAAAGGCGCCGGTGCAGGAGCGGAAGTTACTGCTAGTGGCGTTTTTGCCGATATTATCAGAGCGTCTAAATTTTAATACATGCAATCTATAAAAGTAAAATCTCCTGCAACGCTCTCTAATCTTTGTTGTGGTTTTGATATTTTAGGAATGGCTTTGAATGAGCCTTATGATATTATTGAATTGATTAAAAAAGAAGAAAAAGGGATTCGGATTCAACATTTGGATGCGTATAATTTACCTCTTGATCCTCAACAAAATATTGCAGGTGTCGCACTTCAGGCGATGATGACTACATTGGATTACAAACAAGGATTTGATCTTATTATTGA
>CALQJK010000257.1:0-3376 GCA_943330875.1 Chitinophaga pinensis | reverse complement strand
GAGAGTGACAATCCTAAAACGCGATCTGCCATAAAAATGGTCAGAACACCTCGCATGCCATAGAAACAAAAACGCTCCCACATTTCGACTAAAAATAAATACCAAATTTGTTTTGGATATTTTCCTTCAAAATTTTGAATCTGATCTAAAGTAATATTTTGTTCCATATTGTATTTTATTTGATGCCTTTTTCTTGCATGACTTTATTGAGTTGTTTGAGTAATATAAACATCAATGTCGTTGCAAATAATAATAGTGAAAAATTAATCCAAAAGAAATCAGTTTTGTCTTCGTAGGTATCCCACAAACTAGCAAGTACGCCACTTAGCTTATTTCCAATGGAAGTTGATAGAAACCAACCACCCATCATTAACGAGGTAATATTGGTTGGACTCAATTTCGAAACCACTGACAATCCCATTGGACTGAGAAATAGTTCTCCAATAGTAATAATTCCATAATTGGCGACGAGCCACCAAACACTCACTTTTTCGGAACCATTTCCCCCCATTTTTACTGCAGCTACCATCACCAATACAGATAAAGCCGAGATTAATAAACCAAAAGCAATTTTTGTTGGTGTGGAAGGTTCTTTTTTTCTACTTCTTAAAAAAGTAAAAAATGCAACTACTAATGGTGTTAGAATAATTACCCAACCTGGATTGATTGATTGACTTAAGTTAGTCGCCCATAAACTCACCTTCGAATTTTCTTCTGGTAATTTTTCTTTGGCAACATTTCGGAAATAAACGGGATAATCAACCACTTTCTTGACTACTCCATTTTCTTTTTGAAGTCGAAAACTTGCGTCATACAATTCGACAGAGTCTTTTTTGTATTCGATTTCCTTGGATAATTTCAACCCGTTGAAAACGGCTTTTGTCGTTCCTGTTATTTCTCTATCGGTATAACGATCCGCCCAAGTGTTAAGTGCAGAACCATTCAATTTAAATACTGCCCAAAACAAAATAACCACAGCGAAAATTGACAATAAAGCACCAATAGGTCTTTTTTCATCGGGTTTGGCTTTAAAATACAAGCTAGCATAAAAGAAAATAACTGGTATGCAAGCAAAAATAAAGGCATCTGTACTATCCGAACCGAAGATATAACTATCTGGATTGGCATCTGAAGTAACCCCTTTAAGCATCCATCCAATAATTCCAAAAACGACTGATGGCAGTAATATAAAAAGTACAATTTTATAAAAAGGCATATCTCCTTCTTGAGTTCCTTTTTTCTGATCGTAACCAGCATAATGTTTGGTTCCCAAAATAAAAACCAAAACACCTACAAACATTCCGACACCTGCTGCCATAAAAGCGTATTGCCAACCTAATAGAATCTGCAATGCGGCACCGAAGAAATTACAAATAAAAGCACCAATGTTAATTCCCATGTAGAAAATATTGTAGCCTTCATCCTTTTTTTCTTTGTATTCTTCTTTGGAGTAGAAATTACCTAGTAAAGTTGAAATGTTCGGTTTAAAAAAACCGTTTCCAACAATCACAAAGGTCATGGCAATATAAAGAATCGTGATATTGTGAATACCCATCATAAAGTATCCAACACCCATCAATAATCCTCCAATAATTATAGATGTTCGATAGCCTAAATACCGATCAGCAATCAAACCTCCGATAAAAGGAGTTAAGAAAACCAATGCGATAAAAGTACCGTACAAGTCAGAAGCTTCTTTCTCAGTCATAGCAAAACCAGCTTCTACATCTTTAAGGTAAAGTGTAAAAATTCCAATCATTAAATAATATCCGAAACGCTCCCACATTTCGGATAAAAATAAGTACGGTAATGCCTTAGGATGTTTATTCCACATAAATCAGGAGTTTAATTATCTATTTTCAATAGACAAATCAATTCCTTCTACATGATCATTATGCATCATTTTTTGCAACCATGAACTCAATACAAAAAGTATTGCTGCAGCAGCTCCAGTCATGATGATAAACAACATAAAGAATTCATATAAGTTGGTGATTTCAAAGCCTAAAAAGGAAGGATTAACAATAGGTCCTGATGTTGCTTCCGCTCCAGCAGTTGGTGGAATTAAAGCGCTTAAGGTTCCTGCAAATTTATTCGCAGCAGCATTTCCTAAAAACCATGTTCCCATCATCAAAGATGACAAACGTAAAGGCGCTAACTTAGAAACCATCGACAATCCGATAGGAGACAAACATAATTCACCCATCGTATGGATGATATACAATCCGATTAACCACCACATCGAAACTTTATCTTCAACACCAAGTCCTTTTACTGCAATCGCAATAACAACGTAGCCTAAGGCAACTAAAGCCAAACCAATCGCCATTTTCTTTGGTGAAGATGGCTCCAATTTTCTAATGTATAAGAATCCCCAGATTATCGTAAATATTGGTGCTAACGCTATAACTGCTAAAGGATTTACAGATTGGAAATACGATGCTGGCATTTCCCATCCAAATAAAGTTCTTTCCGTTTGTCTATCCGCAAATAAAGTTAAGGATGCCCCAGCTTGCTCAAAAGCTCCCCAAAAGAAAATCACAAAAAACACCAAAATAAAAATGACAAGAATTCGCTGCGTTTCAATTTTTGTTAAACTTTTATCGCTAAAAATTAAGATTGGCATTAATACCATCGCTCCATAGATAAAGTAGCTAATAATATCGATATCACTTTTAAACATCTGTTTGAAATTCAACATAAAAAATATGATTGCTATTGAACCAACAATGGTTACTATGCTTTTGGGGTCTAACTTTTTTACTACCAACCCAATTTCTTTTCCTTCTTCAGAAATTAAGTATTTCTTTTGATAAATCACAAAGGTTAATAATCCAACTAGCATTCCTACACACGCCGCCAAGAAGCCCCATTTAAAATCCATTGAACCGCAAACTAACGGCGAAAAGAAGGCCCCAAGGTTAATCCCCATATAGAAAATGGTGAAGGCGCTATCGATGCGTCGGTCATTGGCAGGATACAATTGTCCCACCATCGTAGAAATGTTTGGTTTAAAAAATCCGTTTCCGATAATGATGGCGGTAAGTCCAGCCCACATGATCGAAATACCCCCATCAGCCCCAGCAGAAGCGCTTAAAAACATGCAAAACTGACCGATAGCCATTAACAAACCTCCAATGATAATACTTCTTCTATTTCCTAAATATTTATCACACAAATAGCCTCCCAAAAGCGGAGTCAAATAAACTAATCCCGTATAACTTCCGTAAATTTGTGAGGCATCGGCATCTTTCATCAATAATATTTTGGTCATGAAAAGAATGAAGATGGCTCTCATTCCATAATAACTGAATCGTTCCCACATTTCGGTGAAAAAGAGGAAATATAAACCTTTTGGATGTCCTGTTTTTACTTG
>CALQJK010000256.1:0-3381 GCA_943330875.1 Chitinophaga pinensis | reverse complement strand
TTTGGGGTCAATCATATGAAAGATGTAGTTGATTTTTTTAAAAATGAACATACCTTAACGGAAACTATTGTAAATACAGGAGAGACTTTTTTGATGGCGCAAAGTAAATACGATATTGACTTTGGTGATGTTAAAGGACAACAAAACATAAAAAGAGCTTTAGAAATAGCCGCAGCCGGTGGACACAATGCGATATTAATTGGTCCGCCGGGTGCGGGTAAAACCATGTTGGCAAAACGCATTCCAACCATCCTTCCACCCCTCTCTCTGCAAGAAGCACTTGAAACCACCAAAATTCATAGTGTAGCTGGGAAACTTCCTGAGGATTTGACCATTGTAAATAAACGGCCTTTCAGAAGTCCGCACCATACGATATCAGATGTTGCCCTTGTTGGTGGCGGCGGAAATCCTCAACCAGGAGAAATTTCTTTAGCACATAATGGCGTATTATTTTTGGATGAATTACCTGAATTCAAAAGAACCGTTCTTGAAGTGATGAGACAGCCCATGGAAGAACGAAAAGTTACCATTTCAAGAGCAAAAGTTGCCTTAGATTTTCCGGCAAGTTTTATGTTGATCGCCAGTATGAATCCTTGTCCATGTGGTTACTTTAACCATCCTGAAAAAGATTGCTCTTGTGCACCAGGTGTTGTTCAAAAATATTTGAATAGAGTATCAGGACCACTTCTTGATAGAATTGATTTACATGTAGAAGTAACGCCAGTAAACTTTGATGAACTGGCATCCATACAACAATCTGAAAAAAGTGACGCTATTCGTCAACGAGTTATGGAATCAAGAACTATTCAAGAAAAACGATATTTAAAATATGAAGCTGTTTATTGTAATGCACAAATGAGCAGTAAAATGCTTAAAGAAATTTGTGTCATAGACGAACCATCAAAGAAATTATTAAAAACAGTCATGGAGCGATTAAGTTTATCTGCAAGGGCCTATGACAGAATATTAAAAGTAAGCAGAACAATCGCTGATCTTAGTTTTAGTCAACATATAAAATCAGAACATTTAGCAGAAGCCATTCAATTCAGAAGTTTGGATAGAGAAAATTGGGGTAGCTGAAAATTTAATAGCGCATATTGTAGGGCGTTAATTCACTACGCTAAAGATATTCAACCCAACAAATCAATAGTACTTACGAATATTTAACCGAAATTGCAGCATTATTGATTTTATAAACCCCTGAATGAAAATTTTACTGCACTACCTCAAACCTCACAGATGGCTCGTCATCCTAACACTTTTATTAGCCTCAATTAATATTGGATTTTCTCTAATTGACCCCATACTTTTAGGCAAATTGGTCAATCTTGCCAGTGATCATGAATTGATAAATACCCCATCACATCAATTCGATTTTTTTTCAGGATATGAAACTATTATTCGTAAAGGAAAACCTTATTTACAACTAGGTGTATTTTATTTATTGCTCTTTTCTATTTCCGTTGCGATGGTAAGCAGAATTGCAAAAGCATTTCAGGATTATTGTTTGAATTTAATTATACAAAAATTCGGTGCTAAAGTTTTTACCGACGGGCTGCAACATGCGATGAAATTACCTTATCAGGATTTTGAAGACCAGCGAAGCGGAGAAACATTATCGATATTAACAAAAGTTAGAAGTGACGTTGAAAAATTCATGATTAATTTCATCAATATCCTTTTCGGAATTATTGTTGGGGTAATATTTGTTTTCGTGTATGCGGCATTGTTTATTAACTGGAGAATTCCAATTGCCTACTTGATTGGAATTGGAGTGCTTTCCTTTATTACCAATAAACTGAGCAAGAAAATAAAACACATTCAAAAAGAAATTGTTGGCGAAACAACTGCACTCGCTGGTTCCACAACGGAATCTTTAAGAAATATTGAATTGGTGAAAAGTTTGGGACTTACCAATCAAGAAGTAGCACGCTTAAATAAAAATACTTACAAGATTCTGGGATTGGAATTAAAAAAAGTAAAACGCGTAAGAAGTATCAGTTTTGTTCAAGGAACATTGGTAAACACCTTACGTCAAGTAATTTTATTTATTTTGATGTGGTTGATTTTTCATCACGAAATGGATGCCGGACAATTGGTAACCATGCAAATCTTTTCATTTTTTGTTTTTGGACCATTACAAGAAATTGGCAACATCCTATTATCCTACAGAGAGGCAGAAGCATCACTTGCCAACTTTGATAAGTTGATGAAAAAATTACCCGAGCAAGAACCCGTATCACCTAAAAAATTAGGCGTCGTTGATTCTTTAGCATTTGACCATGTATTTTTCCAACATCAAACGGCCTCTCATAAAGCCATTGATGGCATCAGCTTTGATATAAAACTTGGTGAAACTATTGCTTTTGTTGGTCCAAGTGGAAGTGGAAAATCTACGCTGATGAAATTATTAGTCGGACTGTACAGGCCGCAGGAAGGAAATATTTTATACAATAATTTAAATGAAAATGAAATTCGATTTGATGATTTGAGATCTCAAATTGGTTTTGTTACCCAGGATACCAATTTATTCAGCGGTACCATAAAAGAAAACCTGCTTTTTGTAAACCCAACTGCAAGCGAACATGATTTAATGGAGGCTTTAAGAAAAGCATCTTGTATGAAATTATTGACCCGTTCACCAAAAGGAATCGATACGATAATTGGCGAAGGTGGATTGAAATTAAGCGGTGGAGAAAAACAACGGATATCCATTGCAAGAGCATTGTTACGCAAACCAAGAATTTTGATATTCGATGAAGCCACCTCTGCATTGGATTCTATAACTGAAGAAGAAATCACCAATACGATAAAAGAAATCTCCACTGCAAAAGAACAAATCAGCATATTAATCGCTCACCGGTTAAGTACCATTATGCATGCCGATAGAATTTATGTACTGGAAAAAGGAACTATTGTGGAAACAGGAACACATGAAAAATTGGTAGCAGAAAAGGGCTTATATTTTGCTATGTGGAGACAACAAATTGGCGAGAGAAAAAAAATGGATAACCATAATTAAAACTTTCCATCTAAAACGAGAGATTTTAAAATTAACTTCATCAAATGTCAACAAGCAAAAGGTCTAAACCGAATTTTTATTTAAGCATCTTTTCTATGCGTTGTCCCCGTTGAAGAAAAGGGAAAATGTTTAAAGACAATAATGCTTATAGAAAAGTATCCTTAAAACATATTTTCGACATGTATGACAATTGTCCAGTATGCAATCAAAAATATGATATGGAACCTGGTTTTTGGTATGGTACTGGATATGTTAGTTATGCATTAGCAGTAGCCATTTCTACAAGTACCTTTGTTGCGTGGTGGGTTTTAGTTGGAATTTCTACACAAGACAATAGAATTTTTTATTGGCTAGGATTT
>CALQJK010000255.1:0-3409 GCA_943330875.1 Chitinophaga pinensis | reverse complement strand
GTGGCATTGGCAGATGTAGAAAAAAATATTGGCGAGAATGAATTTGGATGTGTTGATGAATTTTTACAAAAATGATCCCCGCTGTTTTCAAATAGCGAACAGGATTACTTTGTCCAAACCACAACATTTACTATTATCAGGACTCTGTGGAAGTGCCTTTGAGTTTTTATTTGCTGCTGTTCACAACCAGGCAATCTTATCTCAAACCAATCATCTCTTGATTGTAGGGGATGCAGAAGAAGCCGCATATGTACAAAATACTTTAGAAAATATTACCCATGCGCTGGATATTTTCTATTTCCCATCCTCTTTTAAAAACAAAAAGAATTACCAACTTTTAAACAGCAGTCATGTAATGCTTCGTACAGAAGCCCTAACTAAAATTGCCGGTGGTGGAAACAAGAAAATTATTGTTACTTACCCTGAAGCGGTCTTTGAAAAAGTGGTCTTATCAAAAACACTTTCTGATAATATTATTCGTATCAAGCAAGCAGATGAATTAGATGTAAATGGAATGCTGCAAAAATTTGTAGGCCATGGATTTGTCAGAACTGATTTTGTTTACGAACCGGGCCAATTTGCCATAAGAGGTGGCATTTTAGATATTTATTCTTTTGGAAATGAAAAACCATACCGAATAGAATTATTTGGCAACGAAGTAGACAGTATCCGCATCTTTGATCCGGAAACACAATTGAGCGAAAGAAAATTATTGCAGGTAAACATCATCCCCAATGTAGAAACACAATTCGAAACTGGAGAGAAAGTTTCTTTACCGGAATTCCTCCCAGAGAATACGGTTGTATGGCTGAAAGACTGGAATTTTATCAAAGAAAGAATTGAACAAGAAGAAGAAAATATTGACATCTATCTGGAGTTTGTAAAAACAAATGCCAGTAAAAAAGAAAACACTACTGAAAATGATGCCATAAATTTTAAAGACAATATTTCAAGAAATGACTTTGTAAGTGTTGCCGAAATTGAAACACAAATTAATCTTAAGCATATTATTGAAATAGGTAAGAAAGCTGTACTTCATAAAACCAATGCAGCAGAAACGATTTCGTTTGTATCAAAACCACAGCCAGCCTTTAACCGACAGTTTGACTTATTGATAAAAAACTTGCAGGATTATGAAAAAGAGAAATACAATATTTTCATTTTTGCAGAAAATCCAAAACAGTTAGAAAGACTTCATATTATTTTTAAGGATCTTAAAGCGGATATTCAAATCACTCCTATTCCGGTTTCAATTCATGAAGGATTTATTGATGACGACAATAAAATAATTTGCTATACTGACCACCAGGTTTTTCAACGCTATCATAAGTATAAAGTCAAACAAGCTTTTAGCAAAAACAAAGCGCTGACTTTAAAAACCCTAAGGGAGTTACAGCCTGGCGATTATGTTTCTCATATCGATCATGGCGTTGGCGTATATAGTGGATTACAAAAAATAGAAGCGAACGGGCGTATACAAGAGGCCGTTAGAATACAATATAAAGATGGCGATTTATTATACGTGAATATTTCTTCGTTGCATAAAATCAGCAAATACAGTGGTAAAGAAGGCAGCATCCCTAAAATGAACAAACTGGGAAGTGATGTATGGAGTAAATTAAAAGAAAAAACAAAAAAACAGGTCAAGGATATTGCTACAGATCTTATTCAATTGTATGCACAGCGAAAAAGCCAGCTTGGATTTCAGCATAGTCCTGATAATTACATGCAAACAGAATTGGAAGCCAGTTTTATTTATGAAGACACTCCCGATCAGGCAAAAGCCAGTGAAGATGTGAAACGAGATATGGAAAAAGAAGCACCAATGGACAGATTGGTCTGTGGTGATGTAGGATTTGGAAAAACAGAAATAGCCATCAGGGCTGCATTCAAATCCTGCTGCGATGGAAAGCAAGCTGCCATATTAGTTCCCACAACAATTTTAGCTTACCAGCATTACAAAACATTCAAAGACAGATTAAGAGATTTTCCAGTGACGGTCGACTTTGTTAACCGATTTAAAACATCAAAAGAAAAAAAGGATACCTTAATAAAATTACAGGAAGGAAAAATCGACATCATCATTGGTACGCATGCCTTATTGGGTAAAGACGTAAAATTCAAAGATCTGGGTGTGATGATTATTGATGAGGAACAGAAGTTTGGAGTAAGCGCGAAAGAAAAACTAAAACAAATCAGAGCAACTGTAGATTCCTTAACACTAACTGCTACGCCTATTCCCAGAACATTGCAATTCAGTTTGATGGGCGCAAGGGATTTAAGCATCATTAATACACCTCCGCCAAACAGACAACCTATTCAAACAGAAATAGCTGTATTTAATGAAGATAGTATCAGGGATATTATTTATTATGAAACCGAAAGAGGCGGACAGGTTTTCTTTATTCACAACAGAGTGAATGGATTGGCAGAGATGAAGAGTTTCATTCAAGGGCTTTGTCCGGACATCAGCATTGCCTATGCACACGGGCAAATGGAGGGAGACGATCTGGAAGAAACCATTCTGGATTTCATGGACAAAAAATATGATGTGCTTGTATGTACCAATATTGTAGAAAGTGGTGTAGATATTCCAAATGTAAATACCATTATTGTAAACAATGCTCACCAGTTTGGCTTAAGTGATTTGCATCAATTGCGAGGCAGAGTTGGCAGAAGTAATAAAAAAGCATTTTGTTATTTACTCGCGCCACCGATGAGTACATTACCGGCAGACAGTAGAAAAAGATTAAGCACATTGGAACAATACAGTGATTTGGGAAGTGGGTTTCAAATCGCCATGCGTGATTTAGATATTCGTGGGGCAGGAAATATGCTGGGTGGTGAACAAAGTGGATTCATTGCAGAGATAGGATTTGAAATGTATCAAAAAATATTGGATGAGGCCGTCCGCGAATTAAAACGAAATCAATTCAGAGATTTGTTCAAAGAAGAAATTAGCCAGCAAGATGATTTTGTAAAAGATTGCAGTTTTGATACAGATTTAGAGATTTTGATTCCGGATAATTATGTGGAGAGCATTACCGAAAGATTGAGTTTGTATTCTAGATTAGATAATTGCGATACAGAGGATAATCTCGTTGCTTTTCATAATGAATTGACCGATAGATTTGGACAAGTGCCAGTCGAAGCCGAGGATTTATTTACCACTGTTCGCTGTAGAAAAATCGCCGTTGAATTAGGATTTGAAAAACTATTCCTGAAGAATGATGTATTGAAATGCTTCTTTGTAAGCAATCCCGACTCTCCTTATTTTCAAAGTGACACCTTTAATAAAATATTGCTTTTTTTACAAATAGGAACAAATAAAGCCAAACTGAAACAAGTGGGGAAAAATGGTATCTTAATCGTAGAGCAAATAAAATCAATGGATGATATTTACGACTTT
>CALQJK010000254.1:0-3412 GCA_943330875.1 Chitinophaga pinensis | reverse complement strand
TTAAGAATATCGTACTTGTGGGATTGAAATAGTTTCATTTTATCCGCAGGTAAAACCATTATGTATTCGCCAACTTTAGAAAGAATTTTATCAAAATCAGGATTGTATTTTTGAAATAAGGTATGGTCTATTCCAATATTTTTTATAATCACTTTGGAAATATACTTACCTGAAACTCTTAAGCTGTCAGCATTTGCTAACTCTATTTCAGTTAAATTATTGCTGCTGTTGTTTTTAGTTTCGTTATTAAATTCTATATTTTTTGCTTCCATTACATAATGTGTAGCAATGAATTTCTTTACATGGTTTCTGCTTTCAAGAGGTAAATAATATTGCAAATTCCAAAAATCCCTGCTCCCACTTTTTTGAATGGCGCTATATACTCTTCCAGGACCTCCATTGTAAGCAGCAATAACCAAAAGCCAGTCATGCAAGTCTTTATAGAGCTTTAATAAAAAACGTGCGGCAGCATTGGTGCTTTTAAAATAATCTCTACGTTCATCATTGTATCGCCCTATTTTTAATCCATAATTTTTTGCGGTTTCGGGCATAAACTGCCAAGGTCCAGCAGCACCTACCCAACTTGTGGCGCTTGTTTTCAAACTGCTTTCAATAACAGCGAGATATTTTAATTCTTTTGGCAATCCATACTGTGAAAAAATTTGGTCTATCAAATCAAAATAAGGCGCTGCATAACTTTTCATTTTTACCAGCTGACTACTATGTTTTTTTAAATAATCCCTCATGTAAAGCTCTGCATTTGGATTCACTTGAGAAGAATAGGGTTGATCAGGGTTGTAGTTGAATTTATTGAATAAATTTTTGAATCCATATTTTGTTAATTCGCTTAAGAACTGAACTTTTTCTTGCTGAGGTTTGCTGGTTGTTTCAATGATCGCACTAATCAAACTATCTTCTAAAAATTCTTTATTTTTTATAGTATCTCTTGATGCTGTATCAAATTTGTAATGGAAAGAATTAAGCTGTTCGGCATAGCTCCAATTTGAAACCAAGATGAACATTAATATGAATAAACTTCTGTTCATTAAATGATTGCTTCTGAATTTGATTGTAGCATTTCAGACAATTGCAATAAGGTGAGTTCATCCTTTTGCGGAGTTAATAGTTGAACGCCAAAAGGCAGGCCATTGCTGTGTTTAAAAAGGGGGAGTGCTATCGCAGGAAGTCCGGTTAAATTAGCAAATACAGTAAAAATATCTGCAAGGTACATGGCTATAGTGTCTTTCTTTTTTTCTCCGATGGCAAATGCGGTTGTCGGACTTGTTGGCATAATGATCGCATCACAAGTTTTAAAGAGATGTTCCGTTTGTTCCAAAAGTAGTGTTCTTACTTGCTGCGCTTTGCTGTAATAAGCATCATAATATCCGCTGCTAAGCACAAAATTCCCCAGCATGATTCTGCGTTTTACTTCTTTACCAAATCCTTCCGTTCTATTTTTGGTATAAAAATCATTTAAGTCTTTTACCGTTTCATTTGTTCGATGCCCGTATCTTATCCCATCATAACGCGACAGATTACTACTGGCTTCGGCTGCTGTCAATACATAATAAGTGGGTACGATGTAATCCAATAAATTAAAGTCGATTTCGACAATATGATGGCCCTGTGCTTTTAAATGTTCTAATACTTTTTGAATGGCGTTCGCTATTTCTTTATCAAGAGAAATATGATCCATGACTTGTTTGAAAATGGCAATAGTATATTTTTTATTTGCTGGGTTTGATAATTGGTCAACATTATTAAATGTAGATGTTTCATCCATCGTGCTATCAAAGTCATCATTCTTACCAATGACTTCTAATACCAAGGCAACATCTTTTACTGTTTTTCCAAAAATGCCAATCTGGTCAAAAGAGGAAGCATAGGCAATGAGTCCATATCTTGAAATCTTTCCGTAGCTGGGTTTAAGACCAACTATCCCACAAAAATCTGCGGGCTGCCTCACAGAGCCGCCTGTATCGCTTCCTAAGCTAACCATACAAAGGTTTGCCTGCACCGCAACAGCACTACCGCCAGAAGATCCACCCGGAACCTTGCTATTATCAATGGCATTTAATGTAGGTCCATAAACAGAATTCTCATTACTACTGCCCATTGCAAATTCATCGCAATTGCAGGAGCCGATAATGATGGCTTCTTCATCCAATAAATATTGAACCGCTGTAGCATTGTACATAGAGACGAAATCTTTGAGAATGGCTGAGCCGGCAGTGACTTTATGATCTTTGTAGCAGATGACATCTTTTAGCGCAATAACTACTCCATGAAGCTTTTTGATGGGTGCGCCAGACTTTCTTTTCTCATCTAATCTTTTCGCAGTTTGCATGGCTTCTTCTGTGTATACTTCTACAAAAGCGTTTAAGTGCTGGTTATTGGATATGTTTTGTAGATAGTATTGCACAGCTTCTTCGCAGGAAGCTGTATTTGATAATAAGTTTTGATGGTATGTACGAATGTTGGTAAACAAAAATGAGCGGTAATTTTTTTGTAAAAAAATAGGCTGTAGTAGTCTTCATCAATCAGGAGATAATTCCATTTCAATATAAAGAGTACTTCAGCCGTATTGTGCTAAATGCAGCAATATAAATTATTTACTTGTTTCTTCCTTTTGGGTTAACTGTTGTTTCAATTCTTTAATTTCCTGATCTTTATCTTTTTCACCCATTCCTGTTTCAATTTCACTTTTAACGGTGTTTTTTGCGTCGTTAAATTCACGAACGCCACGACCAACGCCTCTCATTAATTCGGGTATTTTTTTACCGCCAAAAAATAAAAGTACTGCCAATAAAACTAGTAACCACTCGCCGCCGCCTGGCATTGACAATAATAATGTTGAATTGCTAAATAAGTGTGACATAATTAAAAATTTGAAGCACAAAGATAATTGAAAAAATATCATTAGTGATACTTAATAGGTGTAAGAAAGTTAAAAATGGAATGAATTTTTGAAGGGGAGAATACAAATAAAAAGCAAAAGCGAAAATCATTGATTCTCGCTTTTGCAAATAGTATTGATAATGAGGGCAGCTTATTTCTTCTTAGCACCCACCGCCATTCTTTTTTCTTTAATACGAGCGCTCTTACCGCTTCTTTCACGAAGGAAATAAAGCTTAGCACGTCTAACACGACCCACTTTGTTAAGTACAATACTCTCGATATTTGGAGAGAAAGCTGGGAAAAGTCTTTCAACGCCAATACCATCACTTATTTTTCTAACAGTGAATGTTGCTGTTGCACCAGTTCCCTGACGCTTGATCACATCACCTTTGAAACTTTGGATACGCTCTTTGTTACCCTCTTGAATCTTATAATTCACTGTGATATTATCACCTGCTTTAAATGTCGGAAGCGTTGCTTTTGTAGTCAACTGCTCATGAACAAAATCAATTGC
>CALQJK010000253.1:0-3418 GCA_943330875.1 Chitinophaga pinensis | reverse complement strand
TGCAATAAGCCCTTCGTGATATTTATGAATAAGCTCTTTATCTATTCGTGGGTATTTGGAATACATGCCTTCAATGTATCCAAGAGAAGTTAGTTTAACCAGATTCTTATAGCCAATGTCATTTTTCGCCAGTAAAATCTGGTGATGTCTGGGATCTCTCTCTTCTTTGCTGAACGTTTTTCTGTTTCGGTCATGCGTAATATAAAACTCACAACCGACAATGGGTTTTATTTTAGGCTTCCCATTTTCATCAAGATTTCTATAGGCTTCTTTTACAAATTCAAAAGCGCCAAACATATTGCCATGGTCACTTATAGCCAATGCGGGCATGCCGTCTGCAATAGCTTTTTTGTATAAGCCTTTTATCGAAGCGGCGCCATCCAACAAAGAGAATTGCGTATGTACGTGTAAGTGACTAAATTTCATTTTTAATACCAGCTGCCGTTTAAAAATTGAGATAATTTTCTGTTTAAAAAACAGTTGCTAAAAGTATAAAAAAAAATGGTCATAATTACAGATGTTATTAAATAACTCCCAGTGAAACCAGTTAAATAAAAGATGTTCAAATCGATAGATTATCTATATTTTTAAAGTAACTTTACAAGTCCTGTAATAAACTTGGGTTTACGATTTTTTTCCAATAGCTATAATATGTACAGAATATGCTGTTTTATTTTTTTATTCAATATCCCTGGAGTATCAAAACTTCTGGCACAGCAGCATGTCGAAGGTTCAAAAAAGGAAAACACAAAGGGGCTTGCATTTATTGATGGGATTGAGTTGAATAGAAATGAAATCCATAGTTCTTCTAACTCCATCAAACGTAATTCAAACTCTATTAAAATCCTTCCAAATGAATATCTGGATGTATCAAACAATGAAATGGAAGAATTGTCTTCCCTTCAATTTAAATATGCACAGGTTTTAAATGTAGAAGTAGAATCATTGACCAATAAATCTCTTTATGAATTCGTGGAAGATTGGTTGGGTACAAGATATCAATTTGGAGGGTCTTCAAAATCCGGTATTGACTGCAGTTCTTTTTCAGGGTTGCTTCAAAAAAATATTTATGGATTGGATTTGCCAAGAAATGCAAGGCAGCAATTTGAAAGCTGTGAAAAGATAAGTTCCGAAGAAATGAAAGAAGGAGATTTAGTATTCTTCAATACAAGAGGGGGCGTTAGTCATGTTGGCGTGTACTTAGGTAATAATTATTTTGTTCATGCAAGCACCAGCCTGGGTGTCATCATTAGCAATTTGGATGAGTCGTATTATAAAAACAGATTTGTTGGGGCAGGTCGGATAGCTAAGTCTGCTGGGTTTTAGTTTTTGTTATCTTTCTTTTTTATTTCTTTTGTCTCGATATAAAAATTTTGATTCACCTGTAACGTTTTCAAAATTGTTTTGTCATCATCTACTTTTATCGACTGCCATTTATTTTCAGGAGTCATCCACTTTTCTTTTTTCTCTTTTCCAATATTGTATTTTATAGGCATCTTGAAATGTTCAATTGTATTGTCCCATCGGTAGTAGAGTTTGCTGTTGCTGAAATAATATTCCAAAACAGGAATTTTTGTAGTACGTAGGTATTGATCGAATAGTTTAGAAAAATCAATTCCGGATTTTTCACTGATATAATTTTCTACTTCTTGTGTTGTCACTACTGCATGATAAAATGTTTTATTTAATCCTGTTAAAATGCTTCGGAATACTTTATCGTTATGGATAATTTGTCTTATGGTATGAATTAGATTTCCTCCTTTATTGTACATGTCTCCACTACCTTCCTTATTTACGCCATAGTTTCCGATGAGGGGTTTGTCGTTGGAGATATCATTTCTCAAGCCTCTGTTGTATTCGTTTGCAGCAGTTTTTCCGTAATAATATTCTGTGAAAAGTGTTTCGCTGTAATTGGTAAATCCTTCATGAACCCACAAGTCTGCGATATCACTTGTTGTAATGTTATTGGCAAACCATTCGTGTCCACTTTCATGTACAATGATGAAATCCCATTTTAATCCCCATCCCGTATTTGATAAATCGCTGCCTAAATAACCGTTCGTGTACTTGTTACCGTAAGCAATAGCGCTTTGGTGTTCCATGCCCAAGTGCGGTGCCTCTGTCAATTTGTATCCATCTTCATAAAAAGGATAGGGTCCAAACCAGTATTCAAAGGCCTTCATCATTCTTGTTGCATCTTTGAATTGCTTTTTGGCTTTATCAATATTATAGTCCAACACCCAATAATCCATATCTAAATCCCCTTTCAATCCTTTGTATATTTCTGAAAAATGTTTGTATTTTCCAATGTATGGCACGATGTTGTAATTGTTAATGGGGGCTGTAACTTTCCAGCTATACATGCTTAAGCCATTGGGTAATTTCTTTTTTGCTGTTAATCTTCCATTGCCTAATCCATTAAGACTATCAGGTACTATTATATTTAAGGTACAGCCTTCGTCGGGCTCGTCTGATTGGGTGTCTTTACAAGGATACCAGGAACTTGCCCCAAGTGACTGGCAAGCTACAGATATCCATGGGTTATTATTTTTGTCTGTCTTCCAAATCCATCCGCCATCCCAAGGAGGGTTAATAGCTTCTTTAGGTTTGCCATGAAAATAGCAGGTCATTTTTTTTATATTGGATAGACTTGCATTAATTGTTTTTACCCAATAAACATTTCCTTCTCTTTGAAAGCTGCATTTTTGCTGGTCTTCAATAATGCTGTCCATGATCATAGGTTGTTGAAGATCTATTTGAATGGTATTGGTGCCGCTGTCAAAAAAGGTAATGGTATTTTTTCCTGAAATTCTTTTTGCATTAATATCAGGATTGATGCTGATGTTATAATGCAAGACGTTCCATTTCATTCTTCCAAAACCTATACTGCCTCTGAGCGTATCCTGATGGTCGAATGTATTTACTTTAGTCTGGGAATGTGAAATGAAAGGGATGCAGACTAATATAAAAAGTAGTATTTTGATTTTATGGTGCTGTTGCATTAGAGCGTTAATATGAGTACGAAATTATAACAATCCTTATGAGTAGCATTTTTGTTTGTAAAATAAAAAGAGAGATTACTAAAATTAGCTCACAGGATTTGGGAATAAAAGGTGAAATTTAATAGATGTTGGATTGAGGGAACGTCATAGGAAACATAAGAAATGATGCTTAAAATTTAGTCCTTTGAACTAAAATCCAGTATCCAAACCTAAATATTAAAATAGCAGATGTAAGTTTTTTGAGGAATATTTATTAAAAATTAGGGGGAGGATCTAATTTTTTTTGTATAAAATATTTAATAAGGCGGCTATAATTAATAAGCAATCAAATATTTATATTTCTTTTTAAAAACTTATTTTTTTTTCAATTTTTCTGAAAATTTATTTAAGAATTTTTCAATTTTCGGCTTTATGAC
>CALQJK010000252.1:0-3421 GCA_943330875.1 Chitinophaga pinensis | reverse complement strand
TTACAAACACTACTAAATCATAAATTCACAAATAAATCACCTTTCAACTTATAAATCCTTAAATTTGCGCTCAATAAATAAAGCCCATCGGGAATGATTAGTAGAAGAAATATTAGGGTAAAAGTGATGCAAACTTTGTATTCGATTGATAGCATGAGCGGAGATGCCAAACCAGGCGAAGCTGAAGGCATTCTTAATGCTAAAATAGTTCAAAGTAAAAATCTATTTGCTTACTTAATTTACTTTGTAACAGAAGTAGCCAGATATGCTGAAAGAGATGCCCTTCAAAAAGCGAGTAAACATTTACCCACTGCCGTAGATTTGAATATTAATACAAAAATATCCGGCAATGATATCTTATGGAAATTAATAGAAGATAAGTCCTTCTCGAAAGTTGTACAAGATGCGAAATTGGAACACCTGCTCAATCAAGACTTACTGAAAAAAACTTACAAAGAACTGGTTGTAACGGAGAAGTATAAGGATTATATCGAGGAGCAATCAAGAGAAAAGAAATCAGAAAAAAAAATACTAGAATTTATTTTTACGAATCTGCTTTTACCTAACGAAGATTTTATAAGTCATATTGAAGAGCTCTTTATCAACTGGGATGACGATGCGGAATTAATGGCAACATTAGTCACGAATTATTTCAACAAGCCCATCAATAACGCGTTCAGTTCTATTTTAAGTAAAGAGAAATGGGATTTTGCTACTGGCTTATTAAGTACAGTTTTGGAAAAAGAACCTTTTACACTGGAATTAATTAAACCAAAATTAAAAAACTGGGATGCCGATCGTATTGCCGCACTGGATCTTATTATTTTACAAATGGGCGTATGTGAATTCCTTTACTTTGAAACGATTCCCACCAAAGTAACCATCAATGAATATATTGACCTGGCTAAAGATTACAGTACTGCACAAAGTGGACAATTTGTAAACGGCTTATTAGATAATATTCATAAAGAACTAACGGCAGAAGATAAAATCCAAAAGAAAACATTTAAAAACAGTACTTTATAATTACCCACTGAAATGAAAAGAATAATATTTCCTGCAATTTGCACTTTGTTTCTTTTATATAGTTGTGATATTAGAAAAAAAGATGCACACCCAAAAACATCTTCTACAGCAGTACAAAAAAAAGTTGATTCCCCTACAACAGCACTATTCATAGACACCATTTATGATTTCAACAAAGTGAAAGAGGGCGAATTTGTAACATACAATTATCGATTTAAAAACACTGGCAAAAATCCTTTAGTTATTTATGAAGCCCTTGCCAGTTGTGGTTGTACTGTTCCTGAGAAACCAGAGCACCCTATTGCTCCGGGAGAACTAGGATTCATCAAAGTGAAATTCAATAGCGATCACAGACCAGGTGAGGCACACAAATCTATAACCATAACATCTAATGCGCAACCAGAATTCCCCATACTGATTTTGAAAGGAACAGTAATCGGGAAAACTGAATAATTTAAAATTTAAAATCAAAAAATCAACATGCAACTATTAAACATTTTATTACAGGCACAACCAGGCGGAAGCAGTTCTACATTAATCATTATGGTGATGATGATTTTAGTATTTTACTTTTTCATGATTCGCCCTCAAGCTAAAAAAGCTAAACAACAAAAGCAATTCATTACAGACTTACAAAAAGGCGATAAAATTGTAACGATTGCAGGTATTCATGGCACGATCAATAAGGTAAATGATGATGCAACATTGAGCCTGGAAACAAGCCCTGGCAGCTATATCAAAATCGAAAAAAGCGCCATCAGTATGGAATGGACGGCGAATATAAATAAGGTTGTTACGGAGGAAAAGAAATAAGTAGAATTGGTTGATTAGTTAATTGGTTGGTTAGTTAATTGAATAGGCATCAATCAACTAACCAACTATCCAACTGATTAACCAATCACCCCAAAGCATATGCTTAAAATCGGTATAACAGGAGGTATTGGCAGTGGCAAATCCACTGTTGCTGCAATATTTGAAGTATTGGGAATTCCTGTTTATTATGCGGATGTAAAGGCCAGGCAATTGATGAATGAGGACACTAATCTGATTGCTGAAATTAAAGCTGCATTTGGAGAAGATAGTTATTCAAACGGATTACTTAATAAATCCTACATTTCTTCTCAAATATTTTCAGATGCTACAAAACGAGATGTATTAAACAACATCGTACACCCTTCTACGATAGCTGATGCTGCTACATGGATGAATGGGCAAACTACTTCATATTGCATAAAAGAAGCTGCATTGATTTTTGAAAGTCATGCTGAAAAAAAACTCGATTTTATTATTGGTGTAACGGCTCCTGAAGAAACGAGGATTAACAGAATTATAAACAGAGATGCTATTACAAGAGAACAAGTTGAGGCCCGGATAAAAAGCCAAATGAATGAAGAAGCTAAAATTAAAAGATGTGACTACGTAATCATGAATGATGACAAAGAACTGCTAATTCCTCAAGTCCTCGCATTACACCATTTACTTATGGAAAAAGCTGTTCATAAAAAAAAAGAATTAACTTAAATTCAATAAAGCAGCTTTTAATTTCGCCATCCCTTTTATAATATTTTCAATACTGTTTGCGAATGATAATCTTATGCAAGCAGGTTCGCCAAAAGCACTGCCAGTAACGGTTGATACATGAGCTTCATTTAGCAAATACATACAAAGTTCATCTGCATTATTTATCATTATTCCAGTTGGCGTTTTCTTACCGAAGTAAAATTTCACATCTGGAAATATATAGAATGCCCCTGGAGGTTCACTGCAAATAACATGAGGAATATCTCTTATCAATTCCATTACTTTTTCACGACGAGATTTAAAAGCAGTCACCATTTCGTGAGTAGGCTTAAGATCACTCAATAATGCAGTTATTGCAGCTCTTTGTGCAATAGCATTTGTAGCGCTGGTAAATTGGCCTTGTATTTTCTCACATGCTTTTGCGATCAAAACTGGTGCCGCAATATATCCTACCCTCCACCCTGTCATTGCGTATCCTTTACTCAACCCATTAATTACAATTACTCTTTCCTTTATGGAATCAAATTGAGCTATACTTTCATGCTTACCCACATAATTAATATATTCATAAATCTCATCGCTCATGATAAAAACGTTGGGTTGCTTTTCGAAAACAACTGCCAGATGCTGCAGCTCAACTTTCGTATATACTGAACCGGTAGGATTACATGGAGAAGAAAACATAAAGAGTTTTGTTCGCTCCGTAATGCTGGCTTCCAGTTCTGAAGGAGTTATTTTATAATCATTTTCAAAACTGGTTTTAACCAAAATAGGTTTACCACCGGCCAGCTTCACAATTTCACTATAGGTTACCCAGTAAGGAGTTGGAATAATGACTTCATCGCCTGCATCTACAATAGCCAAAACAGTATTA
>CALQJK010000251.1:0-3426 GCA_943330875.1 Chitinophaga pinensis | reverse complement strand
TGAATTTAAAGTAAAACATGCAGAGAAATTTTTGTCGGATGGCGATAAAGTGAAAGCCCATGTTCAGTTTAAAGGAAGAGCCATCATGTTTAAAGAAAGAGGCGAATTACTGCTGTTGAAATTTGCCGATCGATTAAAAGATGTTGGTGCATTGGAAGGATTGCCTAAAATGGAAGGAAAGAGAATGTTAGTAATGTTTGCGCCTAAAGCACAACAAGCAAAGAAAAGAGGATCTGAATTAGGCAAGTTGGTGGAGAAAAAAACAGAAGAAACACCAGAAGTATCTCCAAGTATTGATAAACCAGAATAATTTTTTCAAATAAATACTTTAAAAGCTGTCTTTAATTAGATGGCTTTTTTAATGCTAAAAAAAAGACCTTGGATACCAGTTTAAATAAATATATCAGCGACTCCGGATTTTGTAGTCGGAGAGAAGCGGATAAATACATTGAAGATTGTAGAGTTACCATTAATGGGAAAGATGCACAAAAAGGCAACCGTGTACAGGAAGGGGATGAGGTAAAAATTGATGGCGAACCTTTACGGAAAAAGAAATCAACTATTTATTTGGCGTTCAACAAACCGAAAGGTGTTACTTGTACTACCGATACAAAAGATAAAACAAACATCATTGATTTTGTTAACCATAAATCGAGAATTTTTCCTATTGGAAGATTGGATAAATTATCTGATGGGTTGATTTTTTTAACCAATGACGGAGATATTGTAAATAAAATTTTACGTGCCGGTAATGGACATGAAAAGGAATACGTCGTTACTGTTGATAAATCTATTGATGGTCAATTCATTCTTCAAATGAAAAACGGAGTCAAGATATTGGGTAAAGAAACCATGAAGTGCTTTGTAAAACAAGAAGGAGAAAAACGATTCAGGATTATACTAAAACAAGGGTTAAATCGACAAATCAGGCGAATGTGTGAATCACTCGGATATAAAGTTATAACGCTTACCCGTACACGAATCATGAACATAACACTTCATGGAATTCCCCCTGGAAAATGGCGCTATTTCACGCCCAATGAATTGGTAGCCATCAGCGAAATGCTTAGAGACAGCAGTAAAACTTCACAACAAAATGATGAAGGGTTTGGAGAATGATATGTTTCAGTTAATTTTTTTCTGAAATTAAATTATTTGCTTATCTTTGAAATTATACATTTGTATCCCAACTATCCTTCCAAAGACCTTAACCCAGATTTCTATTTTTTTTAGAAATTAATCATCGTTTTAGAATTGTCTTAATGGAAACATTTTTGTTAGAAGTCCGAAGGAGAAATGCTTTATTATTTTGGTTTGGCATGTACAATTTCATCATAGCCTTTATTTGTCTTGGATTATTAGCTTTTGACCATACTTTAATTGCAGGAGAGCATGCTTTTGCCAAGCCATTTAAATATGCACTTTCTACTGGTTTAATTTCATGGAATCTGGGTTGGATAATGTTTCATCTCAGTTCAAAAAAAATCATTTCTATTATAAGTTGGATGAATGTTGTATCAATGTTTGTTGTTGTTTCCATCATATCTTTTCAATCCTTCCGAGGAATCCCATCCTATTATAATATAAGTACTCCACTCAACGCAATGCTCTATTCAATATTGGGGAGTTTCGATGTAGTCTTTCTTCTCCTGATGATCTTTGTTACGATTAGTTTTTTCAGACAGAAAAAAATGCCCATCAGCCAACATTATACATGGGGGATAAGAATGGGCTTGTTATTATTTGTTTTATTTTCTTTTGTTGGAATAATGATGATGTCGATGAGGTCTCATACTATAGGAGGTTTGGATGGAGAAAAAGGATTGTACTTCTTAAACTGGAGCCTAAAACATGGTGATTTAAGAATTATTCAATTCATGGGTGTAAATGCATTACCGATTATGTCACTGTCAAGTTATTATGCTTTCAAAAAGAAAAATCAAGTGCTCTTATTTTCATTGAGTTATTTTTTGCTTGGGCTTACCTTATTCATTCTCACGATAATGGGCATTCCATTGATTCCCATGCTGTAATTTCCCAATCTTATTTTAATAACATCTAAGCAAGTAGCACCTATCTTTGAAGAAAAATTTTGGAAAAATCTAATCATATCATTGATCAAACGGAAAACTGGATAAAAAAAGTAGTTATCGAATTAAATTTTTGTCCTTTTGCAGCAAAGCCAGTTCGTGAAAAATCAATTCATTATGAAGTCCTAGAAACGGCAGATTTTAATACAGCGCTTCAGACATTAATCAAGACCTGTATGAAAATGGATGACGAAATCAAAATTGATACCGCCATTATCATTTTCCCCAATCAATTTCAAATATTTGACAAGTATCTGGAATTAGTGGAGTTAAGCGAAAATCTTTTAAAAAAAGAAGGATACGAAGGCATTTACCAAGTGGCTTCTTTCCATCCTTTATACCAATTTGCAGGATCAGATAAAAATGATGCTGAAAATTATACCAATCGATCTCCTTATCCAATGTTGCATTTATTAAGAGAAGATCAAATAGAAAAGGCATTGAAGAAATATCCTAATCCTGAAACTATCCCTCAAAATAACATTTCCACTGCGAAACTATTAGGATTGGAAAACATGAAAAAAATGTGGGAGGACAGTTTTAAGTGATCAACATCCAAATATTTATTTTTACTTTTCAATATTCAACTCCTTAGTATTATTTAGTGGTACGAACCACATTAACGAAAATTTCATTGTATAATCAGGTGTATAAGGCCTTTTTTATGCCTTGGTTCGAACCACAATAATCAATCTCATGTAGGGGTTCTAGCCACAAAAAGACAAGAAAACAGAACCAGAAATCAATTGAAAAAGTAAATATTCCGCTATAATATTAGGATTTTCAGCAACTGCCTCAATTGATTTCTCCAAAATAAAAATCAAGTATAATTGTTGAAATCTGCAATAAAAGCCTATATTCGCACCCCGAAAAGAGCAATCTTTTCAATCATTTCCCACAAGGCTCCATAAGTTTCCGTCAGTTCGGAACGCCAGCAGGGAGTAACTAAAATAAGTTATACAATGCCAAAGGTTAAAACCAACAGCAGCGCAAAAAAGCGCTTTAAAGTTACCGGATCAGGTAAAATCACTTTTCAAAAAGCTTTTAAACGTCACATCCTTACCAAGAAATCAACTAAACGCAAACGCAATATGCGTATGGACGGTAAAGTTGCAGACGCAAATTTGCACTTTGTAAAGCGTTTATTGGGTATGAAATAATAATCCCCATTAGCAATTTATCCATCATTAACTTAAAAAAATTAAAATATGCCACGTTCAGTAAATGCAGTAGCCAGTAGAGCTCGCCGCAAAAGAATATTAAAAGCCGCTAAAGGATATTACGGCAAACGTAAAAATGTATACACCGTTGCGAAAAACGTAATGGAAAAAGGTCT
>CALQJK010000250.1:0-3429 GCA_943330875.1 Chitinophaga pinensis | reverse complement strand
TTTGATTACCATCCAATTGGATTTCGTGAAAGTGATATTGTAAGAATGGATATTTTATTGAATGGAGAAAAAGTAGATGCACTAAGTGCCTTAATCCATCGTTCTCGTGCACAAGACTTTGGAAGAAGACTTTGTGAAAAATTAAAAGATCTATTAACACGTCAACAGTTTCAAATTGCTATTCAGGCAGCTATTGGCGCGAAGGTTATTGCAAGAGAAAATATCAGCGCTATGCGTAAAGATGTTACCGCAAAATGTTATGGTGGTGATATTAGTAGAAAAAGAAAGCTATTAGAAAAACAAAAAGAAGGTAAAAAAAGAATGCGACAAATTGGAAATATAGAAGTTCCGCAAGAAGCATTTTTAGCCGTATTGAAATTGGATGATTAATTTTTCCTGTCTAATTCTCTTCCTTTAAGTTTCTGGTCATTTATATTGCCATTATCATCCCGAATCGGATTTGGAATGGGGGTATTTCCTTCAGGGGTAACTTCATTAAATACTTTTGAAATATAGATCCATTTCCCATTCAACCATTTAAATCCTTCATAATCCCCATCCCCAATCAGGGTGGATTTTTTATTGGGCTCATTGGATGCTGATATTAAATGCTCCATGATAATCATCCCTAATTCTTCATCATAAGTAAGTCTAGGCCCAGCTTCTTTCTTATATTCCATGATAAAGCGGGCATGAATTTTAGGCTTTATATTGTCATCAGGAATACTAAAATATTTGCCTCCAAAAATGGGTACGCCATTTTCAAAATGAAGTAATTCAATAATTTTCCGATTACTGCTTATGTCATTTTCATCATAACCTAAAAGAGTATAGTAGTTTTCATTATTTCTCTTGTTCAATACTATTTTATAATAAACCGCTCCAATCCAGGATAAATTATTGCCTATGGTATCTTCTATGTTTTCAATATAATCAGATTTATCAAATAAGGGAATCAATTTCAATGATCCATCTGCTGTTTTCATTTGGATAGCACCATGTTGCCATGTTTTATTTTCGTCTATCATTAATTGCCAGGTAAATATTTTAAAACTGCTGTCTGGCGAATATAATTTAGATATCGTGAATAAAGAATCGAAAGGATAATAGAAGGAGTTTTTTGTTTTTAATGCGCGAACCAGCATTTTTGTAAAAATACTGTCGGCGGTAAATCTATCAGAAGTATTTTCTCCTTGAAGAATTTCAATGGCATTTTTAGTCATAGAATCTTCCTTACTTTTTAACATCCGAAGTTCCTCTTTTTTGATTTGTTGTGCGGAAGTATTGAGCTGCAGAAAGATTAATAGGGAAAATAGACAAGAGAATTTCATTCGATTATAATTATTTATTAAACAAACTAAACGAGTTCATCTTTATGAAAAAATATTTATGCAATTATAGTTATTCTGTAAATCTATGCAACTTGTATTAACTAAATCTTATGATTGCAGAAAAGCGGAGAAAGAAAATAAAGAGTCCGTTACCAAATCAATTCTTTGATCATCAAGAGCTACTTCAGGCCTTGTAGTTGGAAGGAATACGGTATATGCACCAATGTTTCTGCCAAATTCCATATCGCTAATGGTATTGCCAATCATAATAGATTTCGAAAAATCGATTTCAGGAAATTCAGTCTTTGCCTTAAACCCCATGCCTGGATTAGGTTTTCGATCTGGACTATTTTGATCCAGATCCGGACAAAAATAAACAGCATCAATATGTCCGCCTGCTACTTCAATAGTGGCTTTCATATTGGCATGAATGAGATTAAGATCTTCCAATTTTGTTAATCCCTTACCAATGCCTTTTTGATTGGTAACGATAATAATGCGATTGAAAATTGAAGAGAAAATTTTAATCGCTTCTGTGACGCCATTATAGAAAACAAATTCATCCCAGGTATGAATATAATCCAGGTGCTTCTCATGATTAATAACACCATCACGATCTAAGAAAAGTGTCCAGGATGTATCTATATTTTTTAAAGGAATCATTGTAAATATTTATTAAAAATCAGGAAGCTGAAAATTCTTTCCCAGCTCTTTCAAAATCTTCAGGAATTCCAATATCAATAAAATACTCCTCTTGAATGAGCCCCATCATTTTCTGAATGGAGAAATATTTTTCCAGATAGTCTTTCTCAAAAGAAAACTTTTCAGGAAAATGCAGTTCATTTAATTGATCAATGTTCAAAGCGTAAACACCACCATTTATCAATCCTGAATGATAAAACTGTTTTTCTTTAAAATCTTGTATATGGCCGTCCTTATTGATTTCTACAACACCATACCGATCAAAATCTTGCATAGGCTTAAGTGAAAGTGTACAAGAGGAACCCTGTTGCAAATGAAAATGAATCAATTCTTTTACATGTACTTTAAACATCGTATCACCATTAAGTACAATTACATTTTTAGTATTTGCTTTTTTGCAGGCCAGTGAAATAGCACCTCCTGTTCCCAGCGGTTCAGTTTCCAATGCAATGGAATATTGTAAAGCAGGGTAGTCTCGCTTAATAAAATCTTCAATAATTTCATGAAGATATCCCAGTGCGAAAATGAATGTCGTAACTCCTTGTTCTAATAAATAATCGATCAGGTATTTTAAAAAAGGTTTGCCATTTATCGGCGCCATACATTTTGGCAAATCCGGAACTGCAGAACGAAGTCTTGTACCTAAACCTCCAGCGAGAATAATACATTCAATAGTATCAATTTTAATAGCTGTAGGACCTTTATTTGATTGGAATACCATACTCATTAAGCAGAGATAAATTATGCAGTAGTATTAAAATATTGTTCTTCAACAAGCTGACAAATAATATGTCCTAATAAGATATGACTTTCCTGGATTCTTGGTGTGTCGGTTGAAGGAACATTTAATAAATAGTCGCTTAATTCTTTCATTTTGCCTCCGGTAGCACCAGTTAATCCAATCGTCAGCATCCCTTTTTCTTTCGCCATTTCGAAAGCCTTCACAATATTTATGCTATTGCCAGATGTACTTAGCCCTACAAGCACATCGCCTTTTTTCCCAATCCCTTTGATGATTCTGGAATAGACTACATCGTAACTATAATCATTAGCTACTGCTGTGAGATATGAAGTATTTACATGTAAAGCTTCGGCAGGTAAGGCGTCTCTGTCTGTATAAAACCTGCCACTGAATTCTGCTGCTAAATGCTGGGCATCTGCAGCACTTCCACCATTTCCACAAAAAAGTACTTTATTGCCATTTTTGAAAGCTTGTACAATATCTGCAGAACATTTTGATAGACTTGAGATTAAATCTTCATTGGTAAGTAATGTATTTTTTACATTTATCGACTCCTGTATAATATTCTTTATTTTATTGTTTATCATGCTATTAAAAATGTTATTTAAATAAAAATTTTATAATTTAAAGACTCCAGCTACTCAGCCCATAATT
>CALQJK010000249.1:0-3430 GCA_943330875.1 Chitinophaga pinensis | reverse complement strand
TAAGTAGAAACTTCGACTTCTAAATATTTTAAAACAGTAAGAAAATGTTTATTCAGGATGTTGCTGTCGGCTAATGATTAGATGACGATAGCGTAATTAGTATGAAGGTTTAATGCCTTTTGTTTGAAAAAGATTGAAATCATTAGACTCAAAAAATAATTTTAGTCATAACAATTAATTTAAAAAATGAGCAGTAAGTAAATAAGGGAAGAATAAAGAATAAACAGCAGTTATAGAATTGTATTCAATAGAATTGATTTTGTGCTTCTCTGTTGTAAATGTACACGTTGATTTTTTAAAAATGGCAAAATGAAATGTTAAACAATCTGAACTAATGTTAGTTGAATTCAGTTATTGAAATAACAACCTTTGTAATAAATGCTTATTAATTTAAAATGAGGATTTTCACAAAAACGTACCATTTAAATGGTTGGCTAATCATTTGCAAACATTAAACCACCTTATCCAACTGAGATTCTAATTTTTGGAGAGACTTGGAAATTTCTTCTATTTGTGCAGAAGATCCGCCGTTATTGACATTCTGTGTAGCATACCAGATAATAACCATCGATACATAATCCTGCATGTCTTTACCTGCAAAATTGGTTTTGAATTCCAATATTTTATCATTGATAAGCTTTACCGTCTTTCTTACAACCTCTTCATCAGACGGACTGGTTTTAATCCGGTAGGTTCGGTCTGCAATCAAAATATTAATAGGAATCAATTCTACTGACATGCGTGTTAGGGTTTATTCGCTCAACAAAGCGATACATTTATCAATTTCACGTAAATATTTACCAATCGTTTGCTCAAAAGCTTTTTTATCAGTCTCATTTAGTTTGCCAGCAGCAGATTTCAAAATGTATTGCTGTTCTTCAAGAAGGCGGATCTTTTTTTGTTGATCATCTTCTTTTAGTTTTAATGAAGCAATAAGTTCCTGCTGTTGTAAAACTTGCTTCTGCAAAGTCGCATGCTTTTTCAGCAAATCCTGAAGTTTTGCCTGAATGCTAGTGATATGGCTTACGAGTTGTTGCAAGTTGAATTATTTTCTTATTTCTGCGTTAATATTTTTTTCATAGTCAGCTACCAGTTTATTCATGTAACCGTCTATTTCTACATCAGTTAATGTTTTGTTTTCATCAAGAAAAGTAAAACTTACTGCCATTGATTTCTTTCCTGCGCCCAATTTCTCACTTTCAAATATATCAAAAAGATTGACAGATTTCAACTGTTCCATTTTATTCGCTAAAGCTATTTGCTCTATTTGAGCATACGAAACATTTTTATCCACCACTAAAGCCAGGTCTCTGTTTACAACCGGGAATTTTGGAATTTCCTTATATTGAATAGGTTTGGTCTTTTGCTCCAATAGCAAATCCATGTCAATATCAGCAAAGAACACCGCATGTTTGATGTCGAATTGTTTCAGTAATTTTTTAGAAACGGCACCAAAATGCCCGACAATAGTTTTACCGATTGAAATAGAACTGCCCATTTCCAGCATGGTGTTGGAGAGGTCTTCAAACTTTATATTTTTAATCGAAGCCAGATTGAAAATGTTTTCTACTACAGCTTTCATGTAGAAAAAATCGGCCTGTTGAGCAGCATTTTTCCAGCTCGCAGGGATTGTTTCGCCGGTAATATATAAAGCCAAATGATTTTTCTCCTGGTAATTCTTTTCTAAAGAAGTACGATAAGTTTTGCCCATTTCAAAAAAACGGAGGTTACTGTTTTTTCTATTAAGATTATGGGCAATTACCTGCAAACCACTTTGAATCATTTGAGGCCTGAGCATGTCTAAATCATTACTCAAACTATTGATCATTTTTACAGAAGTCTGTAATACGGCTTCTTCATAAAATGCACTGTTGCTTATGCTGTTCGTAAATATTTCATAGAAGCCCAATCCAACAAGATGGTTCGATAATTTTTCTTTCAGGTAAAACTTTTTGCCCGATTTTTCTATAGACGGAGAAATGTTAATCGTTGTAGGAATTTCGATATTATCCAATCCGTCAATTCGCATAATTTCTTCTACAATATCTGCTTGAATGCTGATATCCGATTTGCTGTATGGCACAGCCAATGTTAAAGTATCCGCAGTTTCCTTCAAAAGTTCAAATCCTAATGCCATTAAAATGGATTTCACATCAGTAGCATTATAATTTTTCCCGCTTAATTTTTTCAAATAAGAAAAGGTAAAATCAATAATGGTTTTTTCTTTGGGGTGAGGATAAACATCAATCAATTCACTGCTGATTTCGCCGCCTGCAATTTCTTTAATGAGAAGAGCAGCTCTCTTTAATACATTTACGGTGTTGCTGATGTCAATACCTTTTTCAAATCTTGTGGCAGCATCGGTTCTCAAGTCATGTTTTAAAGCTGTTTTTCTTACGAAACCCTTATCAAAAAAGGCACTTTCCAAAAATATATGTTGAGTAGCAGTAGAAACGCCGCTATTAAATCCGCCATATACACCTGCAACACACATGGGCGCTGCTTCATTGCAAATCATGAGATCTGAAGCCGTTAATTTTCTTTCTTTTTCGTCAAGCGTTTTAAAGATAGTTCCTTCGGCTACTGTTTTTACAATGATGTGATTTCCTTTTATTTTATCAGCATCAAATGCATGAAGAGGTTGCCCTGTTTCATGTAAAACAAAATTGGTAATGTCTACAATATTATTGATAGGTTTCAGGCCAATACTTTTTAGTCTTTGTTGCAGCCATAATGGACTTTCTCCAACTTTTACTCTTGAAATGCTTATACCACTGTAACGGCTACATGCTTTTTCATTTTCGATACTAACTTTAATGTTAACTGCAGAATGGGTTGTTTCAAATGTATCAGGAAAAGGAAGGTTGACGGCTGTGTTGGATTTTTCATGATAGGAGAGATAGGCGCAAACATCTCTTGCCACACCAAGGTGACTCATGGCATCCATTCTGTTTGGCGTAAGTCCTATTTCATAAATAAAATCCTGGTAAGTATGGTATAGCTCACTTATTGGAGTGCCAGGTACGGTAGCATCGGGTAAAATGGTGATTCCTGCATGGCTTTCTCCTATGCCAATTTCGTCTTCAGCACAAATCATGCCTTCGCTTTCGGCGCCTCTGATTTTTGCTTTTTTAAGAGTTATAGGATCGCCGTTAGTAGGAAATATCGTGGTTCCAATGGGAGCAACAATTACTTTTTGTCCGATGGCAACATTTGGTGCACCACAAACAATATTCAATAATTCCCCTTTCCCAACGTTAACTTTTGTTAGTGTTAATTTGTCGGCTTCCGGATGTTTCTCACATGAGATGACTTCGCCTGCAAGAAGACCTTGTAGTCCGCCTTTAATGTCCTCGTATTTTTCAAGACTTTCTACCTCAAGACCTATGGAGGTTAAAATGTCCGAAAGTATCTCAGGATCGATTTTTTT
>CALQJK010000248.1:0-3445 GCA_943330875.1 Chitinophaga pinensis | reverse complement strand
TATATGGTAACTTCCCATTAAATAAATGGACAATATTAAATTGTTCTGAAAATATGCCAGTTGAAATCATTAACCTTGAAGATGAGATAGAAGTGGGCATATGGAATAAAGGAAAAACATCCGTTTTCTGTGATGATTTACATATTGTTTATGGAGATGAACCCGAAAGAAAAAGCAACCTATCAGAGAATAATCAAACTTTTAATAATTCAAGCAATGCTGATAAAATAAATTACAAAAGGTCATTAGAATGCGAATTTTTATCATATAATACCACTAAATTAGAGGGGATTAAATATATTACACCTTCAGATAAATTAGTAACTGGAAAATTCTACGAACATCAAAAAGGCTTAGAGAGCATATTGCACGTTAATAAAGAAATTGCTAGACTTTGGTGTTACAATCAAAACAAAAAAATATTTGACATAGTTTGGGAAACAAACGATAAAAATAATTTTATTTTAAAACCTTCAAATTATATAGCTGCAGGAGATTTTGATGGTGATCAAATAGGAGATTTGTTAATTATCAACAAAAATGATTTAACATGGGCAATATACAATCTAGAAAAATTGCAATGGAAATTAAAAATGAACGGAAAGAATTCTTTTCCGCAAAATTGGTTAGAGGATTTTGATAATGTTTCGTTTAGCAATAACCTAAGTTCATCTAAAAAAACGCTACTTGTAAATGTCACCCAACAAAGTCTTGAAATATTGAGACTAGACAATGGCAATTGGATTTCGAGCAAACAAGAGTTAGGGATATCTGGAACAGAAAATTATAATGATGATATATTACTTGACTGGAATGAAAATTCCTTTCTTAAATTAAATACAAAATGGAGATTTGATTTAAAACAAGTTGATATTAAAATTAGTAGCCTAACAGAAAAGCATTTCATTGACTTTAAAAAAGATGAAAAGGGACTTAACCCAAAGTATTATGAGAAAACAAAACTACTGAGTGGTAATTTCTTAAATGCAAATAATAAACAACTACTGATTGTCTATTTTAATTGTATAAACGAAAATTTTAATGGAAGAAACTGTCTTGGAATAGAAAACAATGACGAATTTCCTAACGGTGTAAATTTTTATAATTAACGAATATTAAAATGGAAAAATGTTTAAAAAGTAATTTTCACTTTCAATTATTAATCATTATATTTTCAATATCATTAATTTTACAATTTGAATCTTGCATATCAAATGTACCTGAAATAAAGTTAGTAAATAGTGTATTTGAAATAACCAATTTCAATGCAACTTCAAATTTCAAACTGGTTGATAATAAATTAAAAACAGTACAACTTGATTACAATAACGCAATCGATGGATTTAATATTCCTAGTTCCAGTTCAGTTGGCGATAAGTTTTTCAAATTCGATTTTAATCTAAAAAACATATCAACAAAAGCACAAAAGTTCTATTACAAAATATACTATCAAAATATTAGTTACAAATTTGATGAGTATGATTATGAAACTAAATTGGAAAATGAATTAGCCATAGAGAATTTCTATGGAAGTTGGGAAGATACAGGAATTGAATTTAAAGCAACTCAAGGAGTTGTAAATTCAAATGAAGTCATTAGTATAGTAGATTCATTCAGGATTGTAGGGAATCCTAGAAATGAACAAAGGTATTATTCTGGTAATACAAATGATCGTTGGAAGCGAAATGCAAGAGTCGGAAATTATCAATTTACCATAGTTGTTTGTTCTGAAAATGACATTAAAATAATTCCAAAAGAAATTAAATCAATTAGTTCAAAAAAGAATGGTAAGTATTTAAACCCATTTTTTTATTTTGAATATGGTAATGGTAAAAAATTGAACGAAACATTGGTAATGAACGACCCAGTGCAATTAAAAGTTATTGCAAAACCTGACTTGGGTGCTGGAATTTATATCAAAAAAGGAGCCTTTTGGGGGGCTCCATATGACACATCTTATTTTTGTAACACGTGTAGTGAAGACGAGCAACTCTATCGAAATGCGCCCACTGAACAATTTATAAACTATGTAGATTCATCAACAAAATTTAATAACATTCCTGTTATAAGTGATATTTTAAAAAACGATTTTACTCAAGTTGATTATAATTGGAGTAAATGTTTCTACAGCAAAGAGGAATTAATTCCAACTTACGTTCAAACATCAAAAAAGCCTTGTCAAACAGTTTATTCTGATCCTAAAGACCATAAGATTACCATAAGAAATCCTGCAACCAAATATGGTGAATGGAAAAAAGAAAGTGTTGGAATTATAACAAGACATGGGATGACCTATGGGAAATACCGAGTGAAAGTTAAATTAACGGAATTGCTCAATAAATCGGGTGTTTGGAATGGTTTAACCAATGCGATATGGTTAATAACACAAGGTGGTGGCGAATGGAATTTTCGTAGAAATTGCAATAGCGACAAAGGTTATATGGCTACATATTGGGGCGGTGTAAATGACAAGAGAGTGCCGGCTGTTGATTATTCAGAAATTGATTTTGAAATAATTAAAACACCACCTTATTGTCCCAATAATTTATTTCCTCCCATTTATGATAATCATATTACAAATAACAAAAATATAAAGAATTGGAATACAAAATTTCCAGCTGATTTAAGAGAAAGCAAAGATAAAATAACGGTGGCTTGTACCAATTGGGATATGGCATGTATGGAACCAAAGAAATTTTCCACATATTGTAATTCAATTGAATATGCTGGAAAAAGCTATTCAACATTCAGGTGGGATTCTGTATACAGAGCATTAACAGAAAAACAAGAAGAACTTGACGATGAATTGTTTGCTGGACCATTTTATTATTTTGAAATAGATTGGCGACCCAAAGAAATTATATGGAGAATTGGCTCATCACCCGATAAAATGCGTGTGGTAGGATATATGAATGATCAAGTTACATCTATTCCCAATAACCAGATGCTACTAATCATAACTCAAGAATATCATAACACAACATGGTGGCCTGGTGCTCCATTTTCACAAGATAATTTACCATTTCCATTAAATGATATCCCAGGTGAAATATATGAGTTAGTAATTGAGTAAATATAATGAGTTTAGAAGAAATTGTTACTTAGTAGTTGACGTATCATGTCGATGAAAATTCAAAAAATACATTCAATTCATTTCAGAAAATTTTATTTAAAATTTGTTTTATGAATAATCAACTATTTTCAGAAAAGAAAACATCGATTTTCTTGCTAATATTTTTCGCACTTGTTTTTTTCATTATTTCATACTTTTCAATCGCGAGCTATGATGCAGGTGATGGCATTCGTCACTATCTAGTTTCGAGATACTCTTGGAAACACCCTGATTTACTATTATATAGTTGGGGGAAACCATTTTTTACAATTATTTCCTCCCCATTTTCTCAATTTGGTTTGCTGGGAATAAACATCTTCAACATTCTATGTG
>CALQJK010000247.1:0-3450 GCA_943330875.1 Chitinophaga pinensis | reverse complement strand
TTGTTCTTTGCTGAGTTTTAATCCTCTTTTTACCATGTCAGCGTAAACTTGTTTTCCAAGTAACATGGGTAACCACATTCCTTCGTCAGCTTTGGTGGTTAGCATACTGGCTATCAGAAATACTGATAAAAATAATTTTTTCATTTTTTATTTTGGTTTTAAGACGACAAACCTAGCCAATTTTAATAATATTCTCACAGCAAATTTTTGAATTCCAGGAATAAGGATAATACTTCTTTTGGTTATAAAGGAGTGGATGAAAAATTGAGGGTAATAAAGGTTGTTTTTGGGGGTTTAAGGCGATATTTTTGATTTTGCAATATTGCAATATTGCGAATACGTCAATAAGACAGCCCACAATTTTCAGTGAAGTTTATTTAGTACCCCATTAAAAAAAATCACTAAACAGCTATAAAACCATCAAATTATCAAAATCAATTGAACAAATAATACATAATATTTATATTATACGCCGATTAGCCAATCATTAATTTATATTTGCCTACTTTTTAATTATCCAATAAATGGCCATTTTTGACATCAAATTACCAAAAAGCATTGCGCGGGCATTGAATATTCCGGTTAGGGATGCGCGGCGACAGCAGGTAAGGGTGTTGAAAAAACTACTGAAGAAAGCCAGATTTACTCAATTTGGTCAGAAATATCTGTTTGATGAGATTCTTTTTAGCAAACATCCGGGAAAGAAGTTTCAACAATTGGTTCCTACTTATAATTACGATAAAATTTACAAAGATTGGTGGTACAAAACGGTAGATGGCACTCCTGATGTCTGCTGGCCTGGTGTGATTAAGTTTTTTGCATTAAGCAGCGGCACCAGTGATGCAACAAGCAAATTCATTCCCGTTACAAAAGAACTCATCAGAAGCAATACCATAACAAGTTTCAAGCAGTTGATGAGTCTTACCAAATATGAAAATCTGCCCAGAAATGCCATTGGGAAAGGTTGGCTGATGTTGGGAGGAAGTACGCAATTACAAAAAGGCGCTACCTATTATGCTGGTGATTTAAGTGGCATTCAGCAAAAAAATATTCCCTTTTGGTTTCAGGGCCTTGGACTTTACAAACCAGGGAAAAAAATTGCCAAGGAAAAAGACTGGACGAAAAAAATTGACGAAATCATAGAAATGGCACCCAATTGGGATATTGGCTTCATCGTTGGCGTTCCCGCATGGCTTCAGATTTGTCTTGAAAAAATTATAGAGCGCTACCAATTGAATAATATTCATGATATCTGGCCTAACTTATCATTTTATGTACATGGTGGTGTAGCAATGGAGCCCTACAAGAAAGGATTTGAGAAATTGCTAGGTAAGCCCATTCTTTATATTGAAACCTATCTGGCAAGTGAGGGTTTTCTGGCCTTTCAAAGCAGACAAGATACAAGAGGCATGCAATTGGTCCTCAACAACAATATCTTTTTTGAATTTGTCCCCTTTGATGACAATAATTTTGATACCGATGGAAATATGGTAGAAGAGCCGGAGGTATTCATGATACACGAAATAGAGGAAAATAAGGATTATGCCATTCTTATCAGTACGAATGCGGGAACATGGCGTTATGCCATTGGCGATACGGTGAAGTTGATTGACAGAGAACGAAATGAAATTATTATTACAGGTAGAACGAAACATTTTTTAAGCTTAGTGGGTGAGCATCTTAGCGTTGACAATATGAACAAAGCTATTGAAATGGCATGCGAAGCACTCAATATTATCATCCCAGAATTTACGGTTGCGGGTATTCCTCATGGAAATTTCTTTGCGCATAAATGGTTTGTTGCTTGTAATGATGAAGTTGATGCAACTAAACTTGCAACTATTATCGATGAGAAATTGAAATTGCTAAATGATGATTATGAAGTAGAACGCAACCATGCTTTAAAAGCAGTTGAAGTAGAAGTACTTGCAGAACATGTTTTTATGGACTTCATGAATGCCAAAGGAAAAGTTGGTGGTCAACATAAATTCCCCAGAGTATTAAAAGGAAAGATGCTTGAAGAATGGCAAAATTATTTAGCGTCATCAAGAAAAGATTAACCTTACAATTCAACTCATTCAATGACCGACGCCATTCTATCTGGATTCTTGCTTGGATTAGCACTTGTACTTTCTGTTGGTCCTGTTATTTTTACCATTATCAAACTACGGCTCAATTATGGATTAGCGAGCGCATTTTATTTTATCGCCGGAGTTTGGCTTAGTGATTTATTATGGATCATTACTGCGAATTTTTTTGGCGCATTACTAGGCGAGGTTATTGCTTTTAAAAAAGAAATCGGAATTATCGGCGGAATATTCCTCATGCTATTGGGTGCTTTTTATTTATTCTTTAAAAAATATCATACAAACCAAAATATTGAAAATGGAATAAAAATTGCAAGTACCACTCATGCGAAATTATTCTTAACAGGTTTTTTGATTAATACGCTAAATCCTGGAGTAATTGGACTTTGGTTTGCAGCCACTACAAAATCATTATCAAATACATTTGAAGAACGAGTAGTCATTTTTTCAATTTGTATTTTTGTAAATGTGGCTTCGGATATTTTGAAAATCAAACTTGCAGGGAAATTAAGAAATAAGCTGAATGAAAAAAATATAGCGATCATTAATAAAATAGCAGGATTCATCTATGCTGCTTTTGGATTAGTGATATTAATAAGTGCAATTTTTCATCAGCAGAAATAGCTAGACATTACACTTAAATTCAATTGAAGAGTAAAAAATGGGTAAAAAAATAAAAAATAATTTCTGGAGTATAGTTAAGAAAATATTGCTGTTCCTTTTTATTAGCCAGCTTGCATACATCATCATTTGCAAATGGATAAATCCTCCAATCAACATTACACAAATGGTGAATCTTGTTGAAGGAAATGGGCTTCAACGAGATTACATTAGTTATGATGAAATGAGTGCCAATATTAAACTTGCAGTAATGGCCTCTGAAGACCAGCAATTTCCTGATCATGATGGATTTGATATCAAGGCGATAAAAAAAGCCATGAAGTACAATAACAAACATCCCAACAAAACGAGAGGCGCATCTACAATAAGCCAACAAACGGCAAAGAATGTTTTTCTTTGGCAGCATGGTGGATTCTTTAGAAAAGGATTAGAAGTTTATTTCACTTTCATGATTGAATTAATTTGGAGTAAAGAAAGAATTTTGGAAACTTATTTAAACGTAGCGGAAATGGGAAAAGGTATTTTTGGTGTGCAAGCTGCAGCCAGAGCCTATTTCAACAAAGACGCGAAAAACCTCACGAGAAAAGAAGCAGCCATGATTGCAGCTTGTTTGCCCAATCCCAAAAAATTCACCGTGAAGCCTGCATGCAGATATGTTTTATTAAGGACACCCAGAATTATGAATCAAATGAATAATCTTCAAGGCGATCCTGATATTGATGCTTTATTGAAATAATTGCAG
>CALQJK010000246.1:0-3478 GCA_943330875.1 Chitinophaga pinensis | reverse complement strand
TAAAATTTATTATACGATATCCCTATTGCAATTTATAACAAATACACACCTATTTAAGGCCAATTTAATATGATTTTTAATACTAGTTAAATATAGTAACTATCTGTTAATCTATATTTTATATTAGTAAATAAAATACTTATTTTAATAGCAAAAGAAAATTGATTTTATTTTATTCAAAATGAAGCATTTACTAAATTTTTTACCTTAATAATTTGTATCATTTGAAATGAATTTAATCTGGCTGATATTTTTTCAATATTTTTACAATCAAAATCACATACTGAATTTTTAATACCTGATATTTTTACAATTGTGGTTTGAAAAACATATAAAAGATAAAACAACTACCTAAAATGAGCCCCCGCACACTCCTATTTTTCTTTTCTATCTTCTTTCTTGAGGCTACTCTTTCTTCTTGCCATTCTATAAAAAATATAGAATATCGAAATATTGAAAACCTTCAATTGGAAAAACTAGGTCTTTCGAATTCCACTTTGAATGCAGAATTGCTATGTTTTAATCCAAACCCTTTTGGTCTTGAATTAATCCAATCTGATGTAGATATCTATTTAAATGATAATCTTTGTGGCCATTCCATTCAGTATAAAAGTGTAAAAATTAATAGAAAGGAAGAGTTTAGAGTCTCCTTGCAATTGGAAATAAACATGAAGAACATGCTGAAAAACTTAGCAGCTGGATTGTTGGGAGATGAGGTAAAAATACGGGTCATGGGGAAACTTACCGTTGGGAAAGGGATTATTAAAAAGACGTTCCCGATAGACTACTCTACCAGTAAAAATCTCTCGTTGTTTTGATGAAATCCTAAGTTATTGCTTTAGGGAATCAACTGCAATTTTGGTTTGGCATTGTTTGGGCAGTCGTTTGTAGGTAAATTCTTCCGCTGTTACATCATCTGCGTCGAAGCCCGCATTGGCTATATGTGCTTTAACTTCCTCGATATTAGTGCGATCAGCTATCCAATTTACCGTTGTAACCTTTTTCTTCACATCTGCAAATACCGAAACAATCCCATCCTGTCTTTTGAGATACATTTCGATTCTGTTTTTACAATTCTCACAATGTACACCTGGCGTATTGATTATGGCTTTTTTTTGCTGTGCGATGCTTGACATAGAGAAGGACATCAAGGAAAGTACCAGTAGAATTGAATTTTTCATTGCGATTTTTTTATAATGAACAAATATAGGAAGTTAATCAAAGTATATTTACACCGATAAATCAAAAGTTATAAATTTAAAAGTTAAAAATGAGGACCCCTATATTTTACGGAAATGCTGCTGTCATCATAACAAATGAGAAATCTGAAGATGAAAATGATGGCAAATCGCTTTTTTTAAAGAGTTATAACAATGATGACTACTTAAATGCAATAAAAAGATTAAAAGAGGGGCATTTCGAACATGTCATCATTCATACTGACCATATTGATTCGATAATCGATCAAATAAAAAGTCAATACCAAGTAATAGAAGCTGCAGGAGGTATTATTACCAATAAAAACAACGAAACGCTTATGATTTTCAGGCGTGGGAAATGGGATCTTCCAAAAGGAAAAATCGAACCAGCAGAATCTATTGAAAGGGCTGCTGAAAGAGAAATTGAGGAAGAAACTGGTGTAAGAAATTTAACGCTGCGAAGCAAATTGAAAGAAACCTATCATATCTATAAAGAAAAACAAATTGAAATACTAAAAATCAGTTACTGGTTTCATTTTTCTATAGATGAAATGCCAATTTTAATCCCACAAACAGAAGAGGATATTACAGCAATTAAATGGTTTTCGAAAGCAGCATTGTCAATCCCTTTAGGCAATACTTATGGATCGATAAAGTATCTGTTTGGTGATTGGTTAGTTGGTTAGTTGGTTGATTAGTTGATTGGTTTGTTAGTTGATTGAAACCCTTATTATTCATTCATGTAGAAAGACCCGCCATCTTCAACCTTCTTCAACCATATTCAACCATATTCAACCATATTCAACCTTCTTCAACCATATTCAACCTTCTTCAACCTTCTTCAACCATATTCAACCTTCTTCAACCTAACTCCCAATCCTCTTATTCACCACATCAGGCAGAAACTGAGATACGTCTCCCCCATATTTCAATACATCACGAACAAGTGTAGACGCTACTGAAGTATATTGCGGCAAACAAGTCAGGAAGATTGTTTCAATATTGGCAATGCTCCGGTTCATGTCAGCGATTGCTTTTTCGTACTCAAAATCATTCACATATCTAATCCCTCTGAGGATAAAACCGGCACCGATTTTTTTACAACAATCAACGGTCAGCCCATCATATATCACGATCTCAATTTTATCATTTCCTTTATAGATTAACTCTAGCCAATCTTGTCTTTGTTGCTCACTAAACATGGGTTGCTTATTGGTATTTCTTCCAATCCCAATATATAATTTATCAAATAACGGCAATGCTCTGTCTATAATATCAGTATGACCAAGTGTTACAGGATCAAAAGTTCCAGGGAAAAGTCCTATTCTTTGCATAGTAGTAAATTTGTATAATTATTTGTCTTGCATAAAAGGATACTTATAATCAGTTGGAGGATTGAAAGTTTCTTTTATTGTTCTGGCGCTTAACCAACGATATAAATTTAAGATAGAACCAGCTTTATCATTTGTGCCACTTGATCTTGCTCCGCCAAATGGCTGTTGACCTACTACTGCTCCTGTAGGTTTATCATTGATATAAAAATTACCTGCACTGTTTCTCAATTTATCTGTTGCCAATTCTACCGCATATCTGTCTTGAGCAATGATAGCTCCGGTTAATGCATACGCAGAAGTATTATCTACGAGCGTTAAAGTTTCTTCGAATTTATTCTCATCGTATACATAAACCGTTAGTACCGGACCAAATAACTCTTCGCACATGGTTACATAATGAGGATCTGCAGCTTCAATGATAGTTGGCTCAATAAAGTATCCTTTGGTTTTATCACATTTACCTCCTACCCAAATCTTGGCATTACTACCACTTTTCTTCGCCGCTTTAATATAACTTTCTAGTTTATCAAAACTTTTTTCATCTATTACTGCATTAATAAAATTGGTAAAATCTTCTACAGTTCCCATTTTCATGGTCTTCACCATTTCCACTAATTTCTTTTTTACTTCAGCTGCAAGATTAGATGGAATATAAGCCCTAGATGCTGCAGAACATTTTTGTCCCTGGTATTCAAATGCTCCTCTGGCCAATGCTGTGACAACAACGTCAGGGTTTGCGGATCGATGAGCTATTAAAAAATCCTTGCCTCCTGTCTCTCCTACAATGCGAGGATATGATTTATATTTATTCATATTAGCGCCAATCGTCTCCCACATTTTATTGAAAACACCTGTACTACCGGTAAAGTGTATACCAGCAAAATCGGTATGGTTAAATACGACTTTTCCAATAGTTGGGCCATCTACAAAAACAAGATTGATAAC
>CALQJK010000245.1:0-3495 GCA_943330875.1 Chitinophaga pinensis | reverse complement strand
TACCGATAAGACCAATAATCATGGTGATTAGAAAAAAGCGAATGATTTGATGGTTCATCTTTCAAAAATAACTTTTTTACTTTAATCTGTGCACTTTCCATTAGTGAGTGGCCTGAGCTACTGTTGAAAGGCTCAATTTAGTGCCAGGGATTTTTAAAATAGCTTGTCCGCATGCATCCAATGTAGCTCCTGTTGTAATAACATCATCAATAAGTAAAATTGATTTTCCTGTTAATGCTGCTTCATCGACAACAATAAAACTTTGGTCAACATTTTGCCATCTTTCTGTACGGTGTTTTCTTGTTTGTGTTGTAGTTGATCGGTTTCTTTTAAGGCAATTTGAGATGATGGGAGTATTCATTTTTTCAGCTACACCTATTGCAATTATTTCCGCTTGGTTGTATCCGCGTTTTTTTATTTTATCACTAAACATAGGAAGCGGGATGATTACATCTATTCCGGAAAATCGATTACTATTTAAAAGCGTTTCGCCCATCAATTGTCCCATAAAAATTCCAAGTTCTTTATTTCCTTTGTACTTGAGTTCGTGAATAAGCCGTTGAACAAGCTGTCCTTTAGAAAAATAAAACTCACTATGTGCGGCCTCAATTTTTAATCGGCCATAAAATATTTTCTCGATAGTGTTTTCAGGGATGGTTGCAAATAAAGTACGAGGCAGCTCGTTGTAACAATTAGCACAAATTAATTGAGACTGTTCAATATTATCATCTCCGCAACCGCAACAGATATGAGGAAAAAAAAGATGCCAGGCATCTCTGCATAGAGAGGGTAGTGTAATCATGGGGGTACGAACGAATATTTATTTAAAACAACAACTGATAAAGTTCTTCCACTTTGCCCAGTGCAATTACTTCTATTGATGATTTTAACTTCGCTAAAGATTTGGTATTGTATTTACTTACAATGATTTTTTCGAAACCAAGTTTTTCAGCTTCGGCTATACGCTGTTCAATTCTATTTACTGCTCTTATTTCTCCACTTAATCCGACTTCGCCTGCAAAGCAAATATGTTGGGGCAAAGCAACATCTTCATAACTACTTAATAACGCAGAAACAATGGCTAAATCAATAGAAGGATCTTCTGCTTTTATGCCGCCGGCTATGTTTATAAAAACGTCTTTTACACCGAAATGAAATCCACCTCTTTTTTCTAAGACGGCCAAAAGCAATTGTAATCTTCTCAAATCAAATCCGCTAACTGTTCTTTGCGGTGTGCCATAAACACTTTGGGTAACCAGCGCTTGAGTTTCTATGAGTAATGGGCGCATGCCTTCAATAGTAGCGGCTATCGCAATGCCACTTAATTGGTCTTCTTTCTGTGTAATGAGGATTTCACTTGGATTACTTACGGCGCGCATGCCTTGTCCGGTCATTTCGTAGATGCCTAATTCTGCGGTTGAACCAAATCTGTTCTTTAAAGTTCTTAATATTCTATACGCATAGTGCCGATCTCCTTCAAATTGCAAAACAGTATCTACCATATGCTCTAAAATTTTCGGACCTGCAATATTTCCGTCTTTAGTGATATGACCAATCAGAAATACAGGCGTATTGGTTTCTTTTGCAAACTTTTGAAATTCAGCTGCACATTCTCTAATCTGGCTAATGCTTCCTGGAGAAGATTCTACAAATGGTGATTGTAAAGTTTGAATAGAATCAACAATGACAAGATTCGGTTTTAGTTTTTTTATTTCTTTGAAAATAGATTGCGTATCTGTTTCTGTAAGTAAATAAAAATGTTCATTTAATATGCCTAATCGATCGGCGCGCATTTTTATTTGTTGCTCACTTTCTTCTCCGCTTATATATAAGGTAATACAATTTTTTAATTGCAGTCCGTTTTGCAAAAACAGTGTTGACTTTCCAATGCCGGGTTCTCCTGCTACTAAAACAATACTTCCCAAAACAATTCCTCCGCCCAATACTCTGTTTAATTCCGCATCAGTAGTTACAATTCTTTTTTCTTCGGCACTAATCACATCATTGATAGATACCGTTTTTAATTTTGAAATTCCATTGTATGCAGTCCAGTCATCTTTTTGATTTTTGTCGGACCCTTTCACAATTACTTCTTCTACAAAACTATTCCATTGATTACATGACGGACATTTGCCTAGCCATTTTGCACTTTCATGTCCACACTGCTGACAAAAAAAAGATGATTTAGTTTTACTCATGCGGTAAATGTAAATTCAATTTTGCTAAAGAAAAAAAAGTGAAAATTATTTTTCAAGAATAAAAATTAAAAGAAGAAAAAATAATTCATCGATAAAAAATCAGCGCGATTGCCTTGCTGAATAAAAATGAATATTTTTTTAAAAAAAGTTGTTCAAAGTAAAAGGGTCAGCATTTCTGCTGACCCTTTGTACTTACTAACCCATTAAATTCTACTGCTAAATTACAAATTGCAGTCACAAAAAAAAATAATTTTTTAAAAATGTGAATAAGTTTTTTGGGGAAGGCAATCGCTATAATTTTTTATTATTAAATACATAAATATCTGTAATTCAATTAAATGTGTCTTTTTTTATTGTATTTACGCAACTAATTAACTTCGTTATTTAAAAGTTATTTTACAAAATAATTTACTTATTATTATAAACTACATTATTATGTAAATAATTTTCTATTTTAGATGATAATTTTTAAAAAATGGTTTTTACAGATTAATTATTTCACTGGCAGTGATGAATCTTGAATCAAATAGATTGATTACTAGTAGGTAATGAACTTGGAAAGAAAGGGTTATTGTTCCAAGGAAAAAGGGAATAGAACCCAAATCAAGTTCAAAGTGTCATTAAAACTTATAAAAAAAATAAAATATGTTTACGCCCCTCGATCCCTTATTACTTTCTCAACCTCGATTAGCGATAATGAGTTTATTGACCAGACAACAAGAAGCTGAATTTATGGTCATACAAGAAAGTACAAAAGTTACAAGTGGAAATCTGAGTATACAGTTAAATAAATTGAAAGAAGCCGAGTACATTGAAATTACGAAACAATTCAAGGGAAACTATCCTCTTACGATTTGTAAAATAACGGCAAAGGGAGTAGAAGCTGTTAATCACTTTATTAGAGCCATAAATACTTACGACGAAAACAATATCAACAAAGTGATTTCGGAAGAGTGGAGCCCTTCAAGTATTAATCTTCTGTAATTTTCTCATCAACAGCATTTGCCACCACTGAAGAACTCATTTTTCGCAGTGGATTTTTGCGTTGTTCATCGGATTCAAGTCGGTTATTAATGATATCAATACAAGCAAACAAAGCTTGTCTCATAGACGTTTCGTCTGCAATTCCTTTACCGGCAATATCAAAAGCTGTTCCATGATCAGGTGACGTTCTCACTCCTTTAAGTCCTGCAGTAAAATTAATGCCTTCGCCAAGAGAAAGCGATTTAAATGGGATCAACCCCTGGTCATGGTAAAGTGCGAGTACCGCATCAAATTTTTCATATTGACCTCTTGC
>CALQJK010000244.1:0-3519 GCA_943330875.1 Chitinophaga pinensis | reverse complement strand
CTTCCTCTGTATTACAGATTAAATGTCACGAGTATTTATTCTTATCTGGAACAAAGATTTGGTGTTGAAGCACACAAAGTAGGGGCATCCTTTTTTATTCTCTCTAGAGTGGTAGGCGCTACTGCCAGATTATATCTTGTAATCAATATTCTGCAAATTTTTATTTTAAATAAACTAGGCGTTCCTTTTATTGCAACAACTTTTGTTATCTTATTAATGATTCTGCTTTACACATTTGAAGGCGGTGTAAAAACAATTATTTATACAGATACCTTGCAAACTACCGGAATGTTACTAGGATTGGGGGTTTGTATTTTTGTTATTATTAAAGCACTTGGAACTGACTTTTCCGGAGCGTTTTCATTATTGAACGACAAGGGATACACTAAAATATTTAACACTGATATCAAAGCCGGTTCTTTCTTTCTCAAACATATTATTGGAGGTATGTTTATTGCCATTGCGATGACGGGGCTAGATCAGGAAATGATGCAAAAAAACATTAGCGTTAAGAATTTAAAAGATTCACAGAAAAACATGATGAGTTTTACGGCAGTATTGATGGTAGTGAATTTCTTATTTTTATTTTTAGGGGGCTTACTTTATTTGTATGCGCAGAAAATGAATATTGTAACTGCTCCAGATGATTTGTTTCCAACGATTGCATTGAGCGATATGTTTAGTGGTACCATTGGCATATTATTTATTATTGCTTTAATTTCAGCTCTTTTCCCAAGTGTAGATGGGGCAATAACTTCTCTTACATCTTGCTTCTGTATTGATATCCTGGGATTAAATAAAAGTCAGGATGACGAAGCCGTAGTAAAGAAAAAAAGGCTCAAGGTACATTTTGGCTTTGCTGTTTTGTTTTTCCTATTAGTGCTTGTATTTAAAGCAATCAATGATAAATTAATTATTGATTTTATTTTAAAATTTGCTGGCATTACATATGGCCCGTTACTCGGTTTATTTGCTTTTGGAATTTTTAACACAAGAAAATTAAACAATCAATTAATCTGGATGGTTTGCATTGTGGCTCCACTTGCCGCTCTGGGTATAGATCTGTTAAGTAGTCCTGAATGGTATGAGAAAAAATTGCATCTCACACTTGGTTTAAATGTGATTTCTGAAAGTATTTTTAAGGGGTATAAAATTGGCAACGAATTGATTTTAATAAATGGGATCATCACTTTTATCGGTCTTTTTATTATTTCAAAAAAAGATATCAAGCAAGTTATTTAAATGGAAATAGTCAACCCGTTAGCAGAAAAGTATAGTGAGCTTTATTCTACAGCACCAGATGAGATGCTTCATGAAGTAGAAAGGGTAACAAATGAAACTCACGTGCATGCACACATGTTGAGCGGAAGCTTGCAAGGGAAGTTTCTTGAAATGATTTGCTTAATGATTCAGCCTGAAAAAGTTTTAGAAATCGGCACTTTTACAGGATATAGTGCTTTGTCATTGTTAAAAGGGATGCCATCTGATGGAATATTACATACGATTGAAATCAGAGAGCAAGATGCACAGAAGGCTATCGATTTCTTTAAAAAAGCCAATGTTGACAATAGAATTCGGCTTCATCTTGGAAATGCTATTGATATTATACCTCAACTTGAAGAATCCTGGGATCTTATTTTTATTGATGCAGATAAAGTCAGTTATATTGAGTATTACGAATTAACTTTGCCTAGGTTAAAAAGTGGAGGTTGGATGTTGGTGGATAATGTTTTATTTCATGGTCAGGTTTTGGAAGATAAAGTCAGTGGTAAAAATGCTTTGGCGATAGATGCATTCAACAAACACGTAGCTGCAGATCAAAGAGTAGAGCAATTGTTACTCACTATAAGAGATGGATTAATGCTTATTAGAAAACGGTAGGTTATGAAAAAGATAGTTGCGACTATTTTATGTTTATGTTCATTTTCTTTATTGTATTCTCAAAGGATATCAATAAGGCAATATATTGCTACCTACAAGGATATTTCTATACAAGAAATGAAAAGGTTTGGTGTCCCAGCTGCTATTACCTTAGCTCAAGGAATATTGGAATCTGAGAGTGGTAATGGGGAGTTGGTGAAAAAATCGAACAACCATTTTGGTATAAAATGTAAGAATGACTGGAATGGTGAAAAAGTGTATCACGATGATGATGAATCTGGGGAGTGTTTTAGGAAGTATGATAGTGCTGTAGAAAGTTATATTGATCACAGTAATTTTTTGAAATCAAGACCTCATTATGCAACATTGTTTGAGCTTGACCCCAGAGATTACAAGTCATGGGCATTTGGATTAAAAAAGGCAGGGTACGCTACTAATCCAAGATATCCTTACATCTTAATTAAAACAATTGAAGATTATCAATTAAACGATTATACTTTGATGGCATTGGATGAAATGCCTGGAACGGCTATGGCTGTTCAGGAGAAAAAAGCAGCCGACAATGATGGAATAGCATTTTACGAAGTAAAAGCAAAAGATAATTTATACGCACTTTCAATAAAATACAATGTTACGGTTGAGGATTTGAAAAAATGGAATAGCCTGGATTCAAATAATCTTTATGTTGGTCAACAATTAATAATATCAAAAAAATAATTTATGGCAGATATTCAAGTACATGACAAAAAATTCAAAACCTATCTTTCGGCAAGCCAGATAGCAGAACAAGTTAAACGTGTTGCGGAAGAAATTAACAGAGATTACCAAGGTAAAACTCCATTGTTTATTGCTATTCTTAATGGGTGTTTTATGTTTGCGTCAGATTTGTTTAAAGAACTAACCATTGAGACAGAAGTTTGTTTTGTAAAACTAGCCTCTTACCAAGGAATAAAAAGTACGGGAAAAGTAGTGACTTCTATTGGAATGGATGTGTCAATAAAAGGAAGGGACGTTATAATCATTGAAGATATTGTAGACACTGGAAAAACATTGTATGAATTTCTACCTCAACTTGTAGATCAGAATCCAGCATCTCTTAAAATTGCCACACTCCTTTATAAGCCTGAAGCGCTTGTTCATCCGATAGATTTGCATTACGTAGGGTTTGAAGTGCCAAATAAATTTTTGTTGGGGTATGGTCTTGATTATGATGGGATAGCTAGAAATTTGAATCAAATTTATCAGCTGATAGATTAATATTTTATTGGGCATTAGTTTTTTGTGATTAATTAGCTTAATTTAAAATATAGTAAATTCTTGAAAAAGTTTCTTACATATTGTTTCTTATTCATAGCAGCTCCTGCTTTCTCTCAGTATTATCTGAGGGGTGAAATAAAAGATGAAAAAAATAAACCTCTAGCTAACGCCAGGATTTTTGTTCATTCTTTAAGAGCCTATTATTATTCAGGTTCTCCTTCTGGTAGTTTTGGTATTGTAGAAAAAGTCCTTTATGACTCATTAACAATTAATTTAGAGGGTTACGAATCGCTCACAGTTAGAGTTAAAACAAATGACTGGCAGCATATCATTTTGAAAATCACAAAAGAAGCCATCACTAAAAATCAACCTAAATTAATT
>CALQJK010000243.1:0-3523 GCA_943330875.1 Chitinophaga pinensis | reverse complement strand
GTAACTACGCCAGCCGAGTCAATGAGTGTGAAAGTGTTCCCGAATCCAACAACAAGCAACTTCAACTTACAGGTGTTAACAGCAGGTAAGGAAGAAGTAACAGCAAGAGTATTGGATATCCAGGGCAGATTCATCCAATCGGTGAAGGTAGCACCAAATCAAACCTTGAGCTTAGGTTCAGCGTTGAAGGCGGGTGCCTACTTTATCGAAGTAAGACAAGGGAAGGATGTGAAGACAACGAGAGTGATGAAGTTTTAATATAGCTTAATGCTTTCAATTGCTAGCCCACGGTTTAAACCGTGGGCTAGTTTGTTGAGGTCACACCTAAATCATTCCACTAATCAACCACTAGTCTTTATTGCCTTTTTCCTTTCACCACATTTCCAACCCAACGGCAAGATCCGGGTTTAATAATTCTATTCTTACGAGTGATGAAATAACTTATTTTTGCAAATCAAAATTCAACAGTATGAAAAAAGGACCAGTATCTCAATATATTCAACATCATTACAGACATTTTAATGCAGCGGCTTTGATGGATGCTGCTAAAGGATATGAACTTCATTTAATGGAAGGCGGGAAAATGATGGTAACCCTTGCAGGAGCGATGAGCACTGCGGAATTAGGATTAAGTTTTGCAGAAATGATTCGCCAGGATAAAGTAGCGATAATAAGTTGTACTGGCGCAAATTTAGAAGAAGATATCATGAATCTGGTAGCGCACTCACATTACAAAAGGGTGCCTAATTACCGTGATTTAAGTCCTCAGGATGAATGGGAATTGTTGGAGAATCATTACAATAGAGTAACAGATACTTGTATTCCAGAAGAAGAAGCATTCAGAAGATTACAAAAACATATTCATCAACTATGGAAAGATGCTGAAGATAAAGGGGAACGATACTTTCCTCATGAGTACATGTACAAAATGTTGTTGAGTGGCGTATTGGAACAATATTACGAAATCGATCCTAAGAATAGCTGGATGCTGGCGGCCGCAGAAAAAAATATTCCAATTGTAGTACCGGGATGGGAGGATAGCACGATGGGAAATATTTTCGCCTCTTATGTAATTAAAAATGAAATGAAAGCTACCACGATGAAAAGTGGGATTGAATACATGGTTTGGTTGGCTGATTGGTATAAGAACAATTCTTCTGGAAAAGGAGTAGGATTCTTTCAAATTGGTGGTGGTATCGCCGGAGATTTTCCTATTTGTGTGGTACCAATGATGTACCAGGATTTGGAATGGCATGATGTTCCCTTTTGGAGTTATTTCTGTCAGATTAGCGATTCAACCACTTCTTATGGTTCTTATTCTGGCGCCGTTCCAAATGAAAAAATTACCTGGGGTAAATTAGATATTCATACACCTAAGTTTATTGTTGAAAGTGATGCCACAATTGTTGCGCCATTGATATTTGCCTGGGTACTAGGATGGTAAGTTGGTTGAATGGTTTATTAGTTAAGCAAACTCAACTAATCCACCATTCAACTATCTATCTCGATCCTTCTGGCAACGGCTTATCTCTCTTCAACATGTCATTTCTATTGGCCATTTCCCAAGCGGTATAAAAAACTAGTTGTGCTCTTTTTTCAAACAAAGGCCAATTAATACGTTCAATATCATCAGTTGGCTGGTGGTAGTCTGCTAACAACATGCCATCATAAAAAAATAATACAGGAATTCCTTTTCTGGCAAAATTATAATGATCGCTTCTATAGTAGATTCTGTTCGGATCTTTAGGGTCGTCAAATTTGTAATCAAGAACTAATTTCGTTGTTTTTTTGTTTGCAGCTTCATTTATTAATGGCAATTCAGAACTTATTTTATCATGTCCAACTACATAAACATAATTCAAGGAATCTGCCGTTTTTCTTTCTGTATCAATTCTCCCAATCATATCTGTATTCAAATCAACAGACGTTTTTTCTAATGGAAATATTGGATTATCGGAATAGTATTCACTTCCCCATAATCCTTTTTCTTCCCCACTAACGGTCATGAATACAATTGTTCTTCTTGGTCCATTCCCTTCTTTTTTTGCCTTTGCAAAGGCGGTAGCCATTTGTAATACAGTCACCGTGCCACTTCCATCATCATCTGCCCCATTATAAATCACGCCATTTTGAATGCCTAAATGATCGTAATGTGCTGTAAGGAAAACATATTCATCTTTTTTGTCTGATCCCTCTATTACACCAATAACATTTGATGCATTGATAACTTCAGCATATTTTTTATAACTGTATGCAATAGCGATATTTTTGTAAAGTGAAATACTGTTTAATAATTCTTTTCTTTTTACAACGGATAGTATTAGTTCAAAGTCCGCTCCAATTATCTTCATTGCGTATTCATGAGTGATATACACAAAGTTTATTCTGTTACTTTCGTCTATGGCTGTAGGATAGTAAAGACTTGTTTTCTTACTTCTTTTAATGGTTTGTGAATTAAAGTTAGGTTGATAAGGGTCAATGATTAAAGCGCCAACAGCTCCTTTCGATTTAGCTATTTCTAATTTTGTAATCAGCCCTGTTCCGCCATCAGACCATATTGAAGCGCTTCCGTCTGAGGAGATGAAATATTTGCCTTTTTTCTGAGGCTCTCCTTTAAAAAAAACTACTACTTTTCCTTTAACATCATGGTTTTCATAATCGCTATATAAGTCATCTTCAATTCCATATCCAACAAAAACAAGATCATTACTTCTAAACAAGGCGCTTTCATTAGTACTTACTGGTGAAATGAAATCAATTCCCCAAACAGCTTCTTCATTAGCTGCGGAAAAAGAGACCTGCTGAATCGAATCTTGCTTTATGGGAAAGAATTGCTGGTATCCATTAAGGGAAGGGACTTGTTGAAGTCCGATAGATTTAAAATGCTTTTCTATGTATGCTGCTGCTTTTCTTTGACCTGCTGTACCTGTTTCTCTTCCTTCCATTGAATCACTTGCAATAACTGAAAGGTGTTTTTTTAGTTCAGTAGCTGAAACAAGGGAAGCGTATGTAGCAGCAGGGTTGATTTGTGCTGCAACAATTGATTGTATAAAAATAAAAAGAGTAAAGGAAAGTATTCTTCTCATGATTTTAAAATTGCGTTTATATGTTATCGTTATCAGCAAGAAATTTTATCAATTCTATTTTGATGTCGACCACCTTCAAAGGAAGTTTCCATAAATACAGCGACTAATTCTTCGGCAACTGATTCACTTATAAATCTTGCAGGTAAACAAATAATATTCGCATTGTTGTGTTGTCTTGCCAAGACAGCAACTTCTTTTGTCCAACATAATGCAGCTCTTATTCCCTCATGTTTATTAGCAGTAATAGCTACTCCATTCGCGCTGCCACAAATTAAAATTCCAAAAGAAGCTTCTTGATTCTCTACTGCTGTTGCAACTGGATGTGCATAATCAGGGTAATCTACAGATGCGTCGCTATGTGTACCAAAGTCTTTGCAGATTAAGTTTTTACTGGCGAGGAATGATTTCAGTTGCTCTTTGTATTTAAAACCAGCGTG
>CALQJK010000242.1:0-3536 GCA_943330875.1 Chitinophaga pinensis | reverse complement strand
GTACATGGATTTCGTGCACGTATGCAAGATGCAAATGGCCGTAAAGTATTGGCTAGCCGTAGAGCTAAAGGACGTCATAAATTGACTGTTTCTGATGAGCATGGTTCAAAGAAATAAAACTCGACTATGTCGCAAGTTTTTATACAGCCTTTGCTCCTGCAAGGGCTTTTTTAATGCACGCCATTTTATTAACTTAATGTAGCTTGAATACAGAACAACGATACTTTTTTAGAAAAGAGAATAAACTCAAAAGCAGAAAAATTATCCAGCAGGTTTTTGCTGAAGGGAAATCGTTTGCTGTTTTTCCTATAAAAGCAGTTTGGATTCCTGAAAATCAACAGCATCATTTGCAAACAGGCATTTCCGTGAGCAGTCGATTTTTTAAAAAAGCAGTTGACAGGAACAACATTAAAAGAGTAATCAGAGAAGCATATCGGTTACAAAAAAATAGCTTGGAAGAGCTGTTGATTGAAAAAAACAAACGAGTTTCATTGTTTCTGATTTATACAGGTAAAGTACTTCCGGAGTACAAAGATATTTTTGATAGTTGCACTGCTATTATCAACAGACTTATCAAATTAAACGATGCAAAAAATTAAAAGTATATTAAGTCTCCCTTTCATTTTATGTATTAAATGTTATCAATGGATCATTTCTCCATTACTTGGTCCTAAATGCAGATTTACTCCCACCTGTTCTCACTATGCCTTGGAAGCATTCAAGAAATATGGTCCGATAAAAGGTTTCTGGCTTACCTTAAAAAGGGTAGGAAAATGTAATCCTTGGGGTGGGCATGGTCACGATCCTGTACCATAAAAAAAGGCTCCAGATCATCTGAAGCCTTTGGATTTATGAGTTCAATAAACTTACATTGCAGCAGCCATTCTTTCTTCAACCACAGCCCAGTTCACCACATTCCAAAAGGCAGCTAAATAATCAGCACGCTTATTTTGATACTTTAAATAATAAGCATGTTCCCAAACATCAACACCTAAAGTTGGCGTTCCCTTAACTTCGGCAACATCCATTAACGGATTATCTTGATTAGGAGTAGATGAAATTTCTAATTTTCCTTCTTTAACTATCAACCAAGCCCAGCCACTTCCGAATCTGGTCATACCTGCTTGTGCAAATTTTTCTTTGAATACATCAAAAGAACCAAAACCGGCATTGATAGCATCTGCTAATTTTCCTGATGGAGCTCCTCCTGCATTTGGCGCCATACTTGCCCAAAAGAAAGTGTGGTTCCAATGACCACCGCCATTATTTCTAACCGCAGGGCTGATGCTTCCGGCATGTTTAACCAGTTCTTCAATTGATTTTGATTCATGTTCAGTACCAGCAATAGCTTTGTTTAGATTATCAACATAAGCCTGGTGGTGCTTGCCATGATGAATATGCATCGTTTGCGCATCAATATGTGGTTCTAAAGCTTCGTGTGCGTAAGGTAATGGTCCTAATGTAAATGACATAAGTATTTTGTTTTTAAAGATTAATTTTTTCCAAAGTTAAAGCATTCGCCGTTTATTGGGAAGGTTTAATAGGTTTAATTCGCTACAATTGTTCAATAGGTTTGATAGGTTCAAGAGGTTCAAAATGTTGAACATTCATTTAATTACCAAATCTTCAAATTTGAAAATCGTTTATTTTACCAACCAACTACCTCAGTTTCTTAAAAAAATCTTTTATCAACTGACTGCACTCTTCTTCCAAAACCCCTCCGACGATAGCTGTTTTCGGATGAAACGGATTATTGCTTCCGGCAATTCTTCTATAACTATTTTTTTCATCAGGTGCACCAAAAACAATTCTTCCAATCTTACTCCAATATAATGCTCCGCTACACATCAAACAAGGCTCAATGGTTACATACAATGTCGCCTCTGGTAAATATTTGCTGCCAAGATAATTGTAGGCAGTTGTCAACGCAATGATTTCTGCATGAGCAGTACTGTCATTCATCAGTTCTACTTGGTTGTACCCTTTCGCAATGATTTTATCTTGCATTACAATAATGGCACCAATGGGTACTTCTCCTTTATCGAAAGCTTTTTGTGCTTCTGCCAATGCCAATTTCATGTAATGTTCATCATTCATTGATTTATTCTTTAAGGATCAAATGTACAACTGTAGTTCATTGTTTTCTTTTTTACTTATATGTTGTTGAATAACTAATTTATTTGTGTTTATTATTCTATAGATGAAGAGAAAAATAACCTGTAATGCTGTGTTAATTACTTTTAAATAATTCATATGATGATTGAACTTTGTTCACACCTACTTATGCTAACAGAAAATGATATTATAAACAGAATTTTGAAGATTCGATCAAAGAAAGTAATGATTGACAGGGATCTTGCAGAATTATACGGCGTAACTACAAGCGGCTAAACGAACAGGTAAAACGGAATCTAAATCGTTTTCCACAAGACTTTATGTTTAAATTGACAAGAGATGAAAAAAATGAACTGGTCGCAAATTGCGACCGGTTCATGATGATGCGCCACACCAGTACGCTGCCTTATGCTTTTACAGAGCACGGAGCAGTAATGCTTGCTTGTATTTTAAATAGCGAAAGGGCTATACAGGTTAATATTCTGATTGTAAGGGTTTTTACAGGAATGAGAGAAATTGCATTCCGGAACAAAGAAATGTTAATGAAAATAGAAAAGCTTGAACAAAAAATTGGAACTCACGATAAAGAACTGCATATCATTTTTGAAACCCTGAGAATGATGATTTCCACCCCACCTAAAAGAAACCGAATCGGATTTAAAGCAGACGATGAGTAAAAAAAATCCTTGCCTCTGCAATAGCCAGCTTCATAGAATCTTCATCGCTCTTCATTTGTTAATTAACTTTGAACAAATTTAAGTTTTTTATGTTCTTATAATTAAAAACAATAAATGAAGATGAGTAAAACAACAATAATAATTATAATTGCCATTAGTCTTATCATTGGTGCATTCGTAGTAATATCAAACCAAAATTCAAAAGAAATGACGTTTAAACAAAGAATACTCAAATCATTTTATCCTATAGTCATGTGGTTGGGGAAAAAAGAAAAACAACAAACCACAGTATCCATTTCTCCAATAGATTTCTACACTAACACTATTGTTTTGAATGATGGTTCTACTCTTGATTTATCTGTATACAAAGGGAAAAAGATATTGATTGTAAATACTGCTTCAAACTGTGGTTTTACAAGACAGTATGAAGCTCTTGAGAAATTATATAACAAACACAAAGACAGTTTAGTATTAATTGCCTTTCCGTCTAATGATTTTGGACAACAGGAAAAAGGAAGTGACGAAACAATAGCTAAGTTTTGTAAATTAAACTATGGTATAACATTTCCTATTGCTAAAAAAGGAGTTGTTGTAAAATCCGAAGATCAGCAACAACTATACAAATGGTTAACACACAAGGAGAGTAATGGATGGAACGAAAAAGAACCTACCTGGAATTTTTGCAAATATATTATCAATGAAAAAGGAGAGCTGACTCATTTCTTTAATTCAGCAGTTGAACCC
>CALQJK010000241.1:0-3541 GCA_943330875.1 Chitinophaga pinensis | reverse complement strand
TAGTCCTAATTGTTGGCCCAAATGTAGGCGAAGATCACTTGTGGCTTTTCTTGTTCTTTCCTCAGCTCCGGCTAATATTAAAATCAAGTCGCCAGCTTTCGCATTTGTGGCTGTTGCTATAGCTTTCAACTTGTCTTCAGCATAGAATTTGTCTACGCTGCTTTTAAATGTTCCATCGGCATTACATTTGATATACACCAACCCTTTCATGCCAATCTGCGGACGTTTAACCCATTCCGTTAGTTCGTCTGTTTGTTTACGGGTATATTCGCTGCATCCAGGAGCGGCAATGGCGATTACTGTTTCTGCTTCATCAAAAACTTTAAAATCAACTCCATTAATTAAAGAAGAGATATCTGGTTGATTAGGAAAAGTATGCGAAGGGAATTTCAAATTGCATAATTGCATTCCGAAACGAATATCTGGCTTGTCATTTCCATAAGTCCACATGGCATTTTCCCAGGTCATTCTTTCAACAGCTTCGGTGTAGTCAATATTCTTTACATCTTTAAAAATTCTTTTAATCAGACTTTCAAACATGTTTAAAATGTCTTCTTGTTCTACGAAAGCCATTTCGCAATCAATCTGAGTAAATTCTGGTTGCCTGTCTGCTCTTAAATCTTCATCTCTAAAACATTTTACAATTTGATAATAGCGATCATAGCCGCTTACCATCAATAATTGTTTGAACGTTTGTGGTGATTGAGGCAATGCATAAAACTGTCCTGGATTCATTCTGCTGGGTACCACGAAATCTCGAGCACCTTCTGGAGTTGATTTGATTAAAAAAGGCGTTTCAATATCCATGAAGTTTTGTTCATGTAAATAGTTCCTAGTGCTTCTTCCAACAGCATATCGCAATTCCAAATTTTTCTTAACTGCATTTCTTCTCAAATCAAGAAATCTGTATTTCATTCTCAAATCATCTCCGCCATCTGTATCATCTTGTATTGTAAATGGGGGAGTGATAGATTTATTCAGTATTGAAAATTCGGTTACTGTTAATTCTATTTCTCCTGTTGGTATATTTTCATTCTTGTTACTTCTTTCATTAACGGTTCCGGTTACTTGTAAAACGAATTCTCTTCCTAATGGATTTGCTTCTAATTTTTCGTTCAGATTTTCGGAGAAAAGCAATTGTGTTATACCATAACGGTCTCTTAAATCAACAAAAGTGATGCTTCCAAATTTTCTGATGGTTTGTACCCAACCGGAAAGCGTAGTGGTTTTGTTGACGTCTTGTATTCTTAATTCCCCGCAGGTATGTTTTCTGAACATGATGTTGATAAATTGATAAGTTGTAAAGTATGCAAATATAAGTCAAACAAATTCCTTTGAAAAGAAAGGACTTACATCGTTTCGAGCTCTTCTTTGTGCGTTGGCTTCCAAAAAGCATAGTAGAATGCGAGGAAGAGAATACCCAAAGTAAAAGGGATGATGGCTAAATGTTTATAAGTGTAATCGCCAAACAAAGGCATAGTATCAAATTTGAAAAATTCACTGATCATCCAATAGCTATTGGCACTTATCCATACTGTTATGGCCAAATTATGACAAACCTCACTCATGATATCTCGTGTACGCCATGCGATAATGATGGAAATGAGCAGCGTAGGGAATATCATCGCAATGCCTAAGGGTTTCCAGATCATACACCAGGCGATGTCTTTAAACAGCCAGAAAACAATATGTAGATTTTCCATTTTTCGATATCGTAATGGGATGTTGTAAATTGGTTCTTTTTTCATAATCACGAAAATATAAAATTTAGCATAAAAAAAACTCCAATCGAAATGACTGGAGTCTTCTGTATAATTCTTTTTTCTTTATTTTTTAATTGCTTCCGCCATTGTTTTCCCAATATCCGCAGGACTAGCCACTACATGAATACCGCATTCGCCCATGATTTTCATTTTAGCAGCAGCTGTATCATCCTCTCCACCTACAATAGCTCCTGCATGTCCCATACGTCTTCCCGGAGGTGCCGTTTGACCAGCAATAAATCCAACAACTGGTTTTTTATTACCTGTAGATTTAATATAATGAGCAGCTTCAGCCTCCATTCCGCCGCCAATTTCTCCAATCATTACTATCGCATCAGTTTCGTCGTCATTCATTAATAATTCAACGGCTTCTTTGGTGGTTGTACCAATAATTGGATCTCCACCAATACCAATCGCGGTAGAAATACCCAATCCTGCTTTTGCTACCTGATCAGCAGCTTCGTATGTTAATGTTCCTGACTTAGAAACAATACCGATTCTTCCTTTTTTAAAAATAAAACCTGGCATGATACCCACTTTGCATTCTTCTGCTGTGATAACGCCTGGGCAATTAGGGCCTATTAATCGTGTATTAGAACCAGCTAAATAACTTTTTACTTTAACCATGTCTTGAACAGGAATACCTTCTGTAATACATACCACCAATGCAATTCCGGCTTCTGCAGCTTCCATAATCGCATCTGCTGCAAATGCAGGTGGAACGAAAATGATACTTACATTAGCACCTGCTGTCTTTACTGCGTCAGCAACGGTATTGAAAACGGGTTTATCAAGATGAGTTGAGCCACCTTTACCAGGTGTAACACCGCCAACAACATTGGTACCATATTCAATCATTTGAGTTGCATGAAAGGTGCCTTCTGTACCGGTAAAACCTTGAACGATTACTTTTGAATTTTTGTTTACTAAAACTGACATGATAATTTATAGAAAATGTGAATGAATAAATTTCCGCAAAGATAAGGGACTTCGTTGATTGATTTTACGATTTCATAACCATCCAATCAACTAACCAACTAATCACCCAATCACCTTTTCTCTTCCATCATCCTCAATCGCTTTGCCCCTTGTAAAAATTCCGAAGCAAAAATGAACTGGTTGAGATTTTCGTTTTCAGAAAAAATAATGTCTTTCTTATTTCCTGTCCATTCTTTTTTGCCATCTTTTAAATAAAGGATATTGTCACCGATTTCCATAACACTATTCATATCGTGCGTATTGATTATGGTGGTCATGTTGAAATCCTTAGTGATATCATAAATCAGTTGATCAATCAACATAGAAGTTTGCGGGTCTAATCCGGAGTTGGGTTCATCGCAAAATAAAAATTTGGGATTCAAAACAATTGCCCTTGCTATGCCTACTCTTTTTTTCATGCCGCCACTAATTTCTGAAGGAAATTTTTTATTACTTCCAACAAGATTTACTCTTTCGAGTACTTCGTTTACGCGTTTCAGTTTTGTAGTCTGTGAATCATTGGTAAACATATCCAAAGGGAATTTCACATTATCTTCAACTGTCATGCTATCAAATAAAGCTGATCCCTGAAACAACATGCCTATTTGCTGCCGGAGCATTTTTCGGTCATCATCATTCATTTGTGTAAAACTTATTCCATCATAGATAATTTCTCCCTGATCTGGTTCAAATAATCCCACAAGACATTTTTGCAAAACAGTTTTTCCGCTTCCACTGGTTCCTATAATAAGATTGGCTTTGCCGGATTGCATCGCGTGACTAACGTCATTCAATACAAG
>CALQJK010000240.1:0-3568 GCA_943330875.1 Chitinophaga pinensis | reverse complement strand
TCTGTATACAATCCGATTTTTAAGAATAAATCCGCAATTGGTGTGTGAAGAATTTTCTGTAAGGCACCAAAAATAACTACCGAAGCAGCAACAGATACGGCAACGTCCATCCACTTACTAACGTTTGAAGGAATTTTAACTGACATGTTTTTTTAATTTTTAAGGTTGTTGATTTGAAAATTGATTTGGAAAATTTTAGAAGATAACCCATTCCTATATTTTAATAGTAGGAATGGGTTATTTTTTCAATGATTTATTAATAGAAGTATTCTATAAGAATTTATTTAAAATTATCTGCGTTTTACTGCTGACATTGGTAAATCTAACACACAACGAAATCCAATATATGATTTTGAAGTATCTTGATATTCGTAAGCGCGGGTGCTTGTTTGTAAGAAAAACCCTACATCTTTCCAGCTACCACCACGGGTAACTTTACGTTTCATACGTGGAGGATCAGAATCTTTAGCATTCCAACGAACATCTGGATTCATATCATGTTGAAAACTATAACCGCCTTCACTAAATAAAGATGAAGTCCATTCTGCTACATTTCCAGCCATGTTATATAAACCGAAATCGTTTGGCCAATATGCATCAGCCCTTACTGTATAAAAACCACCATCTTCCGGATAATTTCCACGACCTGGTTTAAAGTTTGCAAGTAAACATCCTTTTTTATTTCTCAAATAAGGACCGCCCCAAGGATAAGGTGATTGAGAACGTCCACCTCTAGCTGCATATTCCCACATTGCTTCTGTTGGTAACCTAAAATCAGATTCGGGTGATCTTTTCTTTGACTCTAAAAACGCATTCATATAATGTGTGCGCCATTCACAAAATGCCGTAGCTTGTTTCCAGGTAACACCAACTACAGGATAATTTCCATAAGCAGGATGACTAAAATATTTTTTAGCCATTGGCTCATTATAAGAATAAGCGAAATCTCTAACCCAGCAAAGTGAATCGGGGTAAACCGGTACTTTTGTTTTGATTATAAATGCAGAACGAGGAATTGTAACATCTCTGTTTTGAGCTGCAGCTTTATAATCGAAGATTTCAGATTGATATACAATTTTAGTTGCGTCTATTTCCTTTCTACCAAAAATTCGGTTATCGGGAGTAACTATAATAGCATCTATTTTTTCAATTGTTGCTTTATCACCCCATTTGATTGGCTTTTTCCAATCAATATATTCATTACCATCTGATCCTGTTTTAACAAAGCCCATTAATTTAGCGGCTATTGAATCTCTTACCCAATTAGTGAACTGGCGATATTCATTGTTAGTAATTTCTGTGGCATCCATCCAGAAACCATTAATAGATACAGACTTATTCCTTGAAGTGTAATTAGAATTAACGTCCTCATCACTAGGTCCCATATGAAATGTTCCGGGTGGAACATAAACCATACCAGGCGGCCTCATTGGAGTCCATTTACTATCAGGCGCTACTCCATGTAACTGACCATCGTTTGGCAAGGTTTTGCCAGACTTATTTTTACCTCCAAGCATACTACAGCTGCTGGAGCTTACTGCGACAGCTACTATAGCTATCAAGAAAAATAACCGATTAATCATCTTTAGTACTTTGTGGGTGATGGCAAATGTAATAATAATTTTAATTCAAAAGCAAAAATAGGTTTTGAATTTGATGTTATTTTTTATAACAAAAATCGAACCTGTTTTTCACAAACGACTAAATTATTAAAATATTGTTGATTGAAATGTTAAAGACCATCTAATTTTTTACTAATTTTTTAAAATCGATGATGTTATTTACAGGTTTTAAGCAACTAAAATTTCGGCAAACATATATTAAACCATCCTTTTCGTATTTTTTATTTTTCAACAATGGATATTCTTTTTCCACATTAGACTTTTGAAATACTTTGTTAGGCATGAAAATCATTAATATTTCTTGTGAAAGCGCTTCGCATTTCTGTCCCGTTACTACAATTTCAAGGATTCCTGTTTGTTGCTTAAGAATTGAATTTGCCCAAACCGCAAATGAATTGGGATGCTTTTCAATTAATGGCCTTACCCGTCTGATCATATCTATAGAATGATTTTTCCACTCTTCCTTATCTAAAATAACTGATAAGTAAAACAAGTTTTCGGACATAACACTATTGCCTGAAGGAATTGCATTGTCATATATTTCTACTTTACGGATAACGATATCCGATTGATTAATATTGGTATAATAAAATAAACTTCCATCGCTTTGCTTGAAATTGTCAATTACATATTGCGTAAGTAACTTCGCTTCATCTAAATATTTCTCATCGCCAGTCAACTCCTGCAAATGAATACAGGCTTGTATTAAATAAGCGTAATCATCTAAATAAGCATTATACCTAACAATGCCATTTTTATAGGTGTGAAAGGTTACTTGTCCATCTCTTGAAAATTCTTTTTTAATAAAATCATACAAGGATAGAGCGATTCGTTTGTACTTTTCATTTTTTAACGCTGCTGATGCCTTACAAAGTGCGGTTAACATTAAAGCATTCCACCCCAATAATATTTTATCATCTGTGGCTGGCCTGATTCTTTTATTTCTCTCTGCAAGTAATTTTTTTTCTGAGTCTGCTAATTTTGCTTTTAAATCATCAACTGAAATATTTATTGAATTTGCAAAAAAATCATCTTCATTACTTACATGTAAAATGTTTTTCCCTTCCCAATTGCCAGACTCCTTTACCCCGTAATATTCACAAAATATTTCAGCATCCTTTCCAAGAATCATTTCAAGTTCTGATTTTTCCCAAACATAAAACTTCCCTTCCTCCCCTTCGCTGTCTGCGTCTATAGCAGCATAAAATCCCCCGTTATTATTGTACATCTCATTTAAACAAAAAGAAATCGTTTTTTCTATTGCATGCTTAAATTCTAAGTCTTTAGATATTTGAAAAGCATCACAAATCACATTTATCAAAAGGGCATTATCATAAAGCATTTTTTCAAAATGAGGTGCGAGCCATTTCTCATCGGTGCTATATCTGGATAGGCCACCTGCAATCTGATCATAAATTCCGCCCCTGAGCATAGTTTTCAATGAAAACAAAGCATGGTTTAATGCTTTTTCATCTTTACAAAAATGGCTATAGCTTATTAGATATTGAATAGAGAATGTTTGAGGGAATTTTGGAGCGGTACCAAAGCCTCCTTGCATTAAATCTGCAGTTTTTAAAATTTTATTCTTGATTTCCTCACAAAATTCTTGAGAATATTCAGAATTATTGCTCGAATAACTTGTTGATTCAATTTGGTTATTTAAAGAACTGCTAACTGCATCGATATGTTGAAGTAGTTTTGATGCCTGTGTTTCTACCTCTGTTCTTTTATCCGCCCATATATCTTTAATAAAATTTAGTATATCAATCCATGAAGGACGATTAAAAGCTTTTGCTGGCGGAAAATATGTACCTCCATAAAATGGTCTTCCATCTGGTGTAAGGAACACATTTAAAGGCCAGCCGCCACTACCCGATAGTATTTGAACCGCATCCATATATATATGATCAAGATCGGGGCGCTCCTCTCTGTCTATTTTTATATTG
>CALQJK010000239.1:0-3582 GCA_943330875.1 Chitinophaga pinensis | reverse complement strand
TCCAATGCTCTTAAGAAATCATGATCAATAAACATAGCTTCGTCATCTCCTCTTTCCATCAGCTTTACTTGTTCTTCAAAACGCTCCCGTTGTTCAATCGGATCATTCAACTCAGTATAGGCGTTGGCTATCTCTTTACCATTAACCATTAATTCAAAACGCTCTACCAATCCTGGTTTGCTGCGATGCTTTTTTGTTAGCGGGCTCATCTCTACAGGGTAATCTGTAATGAATGTTGGTTGAATATAATTACCTTCGCATTTAGATCCGAAAATTTCATCTATTAATTTCCCTTTACCCCATTTCAAATCTGCATGTAGGCCTAACTGTTGGCATACGCTTCTAATTTCGTCTTCATTCATTTCGCTGATATCAAAACCTGTATGTTCCTTAATCGCATCAAACATCGTCACTCTTTTGAATGGTGCTTTGAAACTAATTTCTTTATCTCCAACAGTACAGGTTGATGTTCCATTTACTGCAATAGCCGCTTTCTCCAGCATTTGCTCTGTTGTATCCATCATCCACTCATAATCCTTATACGCAACATAAAATTCTAACACGGTAAATTCAGGATTATGCGTTCTGTCCATTCCTTCATTTCTAAAATTTCTACTGAACTCATACACCCATTCAAAGCCTCCTACAATCAATCTTTTGAGATATAATTCATTGGCAATACGCATGTACATCGGTACATCTAAAGCATTATGATGTGTAGTGAATGGTCTTGCTGCTGCTCCTCCGGGAATACTTTGTAAAACAGGGGTGTCAACTTCAAGCGCACCTCTTTCATTTAAAAATTCACGAATGGCATTGACAAGTTTTGTTCTTTTTACAAAAACTTCTTTCACCGCAGGATTCACAATCAAATCTGCATAACGTTGTCTGTATCTGAATTCCGGATCTGTTACTTCATCAAAGGCTTCTCCATCTTTTTCTTTCACAATAGGCAAAGGACGCAATGATTTAGTAAGAATGGTAAATTCTCTGACATGAATGGATGTTTCTCCTGTCTTGGTGGTAAAGACATATCCTTTAATACCCACAAAATCGCCGATATCTATTAATTTTTTCCAGACATTCTGGAATAATGATTTGTCTTCATCGGGACAAATATCATCTTGCTTAATATAAAATTGAATTTTCCCAGTGCCGTCCTGTAACACAGCAAAATTGGCTTTTCCCATATCGCGAACACTCATGATACGACCGGCGATGCATACATCTGCAAAGTCTGCCTTATTCTCTTCGCCTATATAATTTGCTTTGATATATTCCGCTGAAATATTTACTGGATATAATGCTGCAGGATAAGGATCAATTCCTAACTTCTCCAACTCTGTTCTTTTTTCTCTACGAATGATTTCTTGTTCGGATAAATGCGGTGTGCTCATAACCTATTATATAGTTAAATTTTGAAGCACAAAGTTAATTGAACTCCCGCAGCTATTGATTATTTACAGAAATAAATTTATGCTATGGCTAGTAGAATTTGCCAGGCCTCATAGACTTTCCCATCATGGAGTAATGCTTTTGCATAAGTATGCAATTCTCTCTCCATTTCATCCGGATTTAAAGAAAAATATTGAATGATTTGTTTTAAGTTATCGTCATTGAATGTTGCATCTACAAAAGGCAATTCATTTACGTTTGCTAATTGACCCAATTCATTGCCATTTAATATAGTACTGTTTCGAATGGATAATGGCAAGGTATCAAAACCGATTCCTAATTTCATATTTGGCTTTTCAACTTCAAAGATTGTTGACGCATTTGCTCTTGAATACCAGTTCCCTCCTAATCTTCCCACCAAATCCAATTTTCTTTGATCAATTTTATTCTCGTTATTTAAAATGGATTCGTCAATATGCATCATCAATACTTCAGCAATAACAAGATTTCCGGCCCCGCCTTCAGTTCCTAATGGAATAATCTGGTTCACTTTACATTCTAATTTTATCTTGCTTTCCTTTACCATTGGAGGCTTTACTAATGTTGCTTTTTCTTGAGTAAAACCAGCTTTTTCAAATTCGTTGGTACCTTTTGGATAGTCACAACTGGCAAGAGACATTTGATGCAGCATATCATAATCCACAATATTGATAACGACTTCAGGAATGTCTATTGCATTTTCTAACGTATGTTTTGTAGAATTGTCTCTTCCTCTTCTTGCAGGCGAAAAAACAACAATGGGTGGATTTGAAGAGAATAAATTAAAAAAACTAAACGGACTTAAATTTACATGTCCTTCTTTGTCAATTGTAGATGCAAAACAGATAGGACGAGGCGCGATGGCGTGTTGCAAATAATTTTGAATATCTGCAGTTTTTAAATCTGATAGTTTGAGTGATAGCATGTTGTTGTAATTAAATATTCTTTTTCAACTTCAAAATAGAAAAATCACTTTCCTCTTTTACAATAGTATTGGAAAGTTTTCCTAATCCATCTATTTCCATTTCAACCAGATCTCCAGGTTGTAACCACTGCTCCTGATAGTTAGGATCTTTTAATTTACCCGTTCCATTCAATTCTAAAAAACATCCTGTTCCTACGGTTCCGCTTCCAATCACATCACCGGCAAATAGATTTACACCATAGCTGCATCTTTCAATTATCTCTGCAAATGTCCAGTCCATCTCGCCTAGGTTTCCCTGGCTTACTTGAACACCATTTACCATACACTTCATATTCAAGTTCCAGCTCTTACCTACATGACCTTCTTTACAAGGCATTTCATATTGCTGCAATTCCTCCAAAGTCACCAACATCGGACCAATAACTGTTGCGAAGTCTTTTCCCTTTGCAGGACCAAGGTTTAATAACATTTCTTCCATCTGCAAACGTCTTGCACTCATATCATTCATAATCATTAACCCTGCAATATAATCATCTGCTTCAGCTGCTTTTATATTTCTTCCCGAACGATTGATAACAATAGCAGCCTCCAATTCAAAATCTAATTTTTCAAAATGATCGGGCATACAAAGGATATCGCCGGGCCCTTGAATGCTATTGTGATTAGTAAAATAAAATATGGGGTACTGATCGAATTCAGGAATCATATCTACCTTACGGTTTCGCCTAGCTGCTGCAACATGTTGTCTGAATGCGTAGCCATCTCTGCAACTTGTAGGATGTGGTACAGGAGCTAATAAATCTACTTCAATCAATGGATTGCCAGAAACAGAAAAGTTCATGCCGTTTTTAATTTGTGTTTCAGCAGCCAGCGCAAGCGGATATACATCATCCCAATAATTTAAAAACATGGCCATACTAACAGGCAAATCAGCATGAAGCGAATCTGTGTCATATAATTTCCCATCAACAATCATCGCCAATTGGGCGTAATCTTCTTTTAAATAAGTAACAAGTTTCATACTATTGTTTGAGGAACAAAAGTAACATTCTCCTTACAAGTAAAAAAGGAATTATTTAATTTAAAAAAGAAGGGATTAATATGCATTTTGAAAAAATTTACAACAAAGGTCAAGCGCAACTTTTTAGAAATCAATATCTCGAATATCTCACCAAAACTCATCCTCTTGTAATATGGGGTTTGTATTTACCGGTGCTCATCCT
>CALQJK010000238.1:0-3582 GCA_943330875.1 Chitinophaga pinensis | reverse complement strand
GGGCCCCACTGATCAAAAGCAGCAAGAATAACTTCAGTATCTGTATGGCTTGAAAAATTATGTCCAAAACTCTTTAGCTCATTTTTTATTTTTTGGTAATTGTAAATTTCTCCATTATAAGTTATGTGGTATCTATTCTTGTATTGCATAGGCATATGTCCTTCATGTGTAAGATCTAATAATGCTAATCTGCGATTTCCCAAAACCATTTTTCCATTGGATGAGGAGTATATACCCTCATCATCTGGTCCTCCATGCTTTTGAAGTGTACACATTTTGGTTACCATATCTTCAATATTATGAAGAGGATCCCCTGAATTTAATATGCCTGCAATTCTACACACTGTTTTTTATGAAAAAAATTTATTCATCTAGAAACTAGAGAGTGATTAATTTATTTTTATCAAAGCTGGCACAAAGTTTTAAATCCATACTATCAATCAGCACTTTCACTTTGTTGCCAATAACCTCTACTACAATTCCTTTATAATTCATTAATACACCCTGATTTATTACTACAGTCTTGCCAATTTTCGGAGTGTTTTCCACCACTTCGATATTTTCAAATTCTTCTAAAAATCTTTTTACAGTTTGAATATCAGCATCCTTTACTTTAGCCGGCTTACCTAACCAGTGCACATAATTTATAATTCCATCTATCATTTTTACATCCCATTTCCGCTCTTCTTCAATTTTTATAAATAGATATCCTTTGAATAATGGTTCAAGTACAATTTTTTTTCTATCACTCCATTGCTTTTGCATTTTATTTAAAGGACAATAGTTTTCAATATTTCTTTCGGTAAGTTTTTGAGCGATTTTTTTCTCCCATCTTGGCTTAGTATATACAACGTACCACATTATGTTATTTTCTTTATTAGACAAAGCTTCGCTAGTCCTCAGTTACATCAATTTTGTACTGAAGACGATTTTATTTTTAATTATAAAGCAATAATTACTTTTTCTTAAATAAGTCTCTGAAAATATCAAAGATGTTCCAAACATTTTTGAATCCTGGTTGAGATTTATCTTGGATATAATAATTACTATAAGTTTTTCCGTACGCGTAGCCATAGCCATAGCCATAGCCATAACCATAACCGTAACCATACCCGTTACCATAACCACCAAAACCATAATTAAATAAGGAAACGCCTCTAGGTTTTATTCCATTAAAGACAATGCACATATTATTAAACTTCTTATCCACGTAAAAATTATCTATCATTTTAATAAAAACATTTGGGGTATGATTATGCCTTACCATAAAAATGGTTGCATCTACATATTTTGATAAAAGTTGGGCGTCAGTTACAGGACCAATGGGGGCTGTATCAATAATAACATAATCGAATTTGTTTTTTAATTGATCAATCATTTGTTGAAATTCATCCTTGCTGATCAATTCCGTTGGATTAGGGGGTATAGGGCCGGCAGTTACTAAAAATAAGTTACTAAATTGAGTGGGTTTCGTGATTTCATCTAGTGTTGCTTTATCAACTAAATAGCTGGAGATACCCGGATCTCTTTTGATCTCAAGTAATTTACTTAGTTTAGGTTTGCGTAAATCCATCTCTAATAAGGCTACTTTTTTACCCGTAAGTGTTAAACTTATAGCCAAATTCACAGCAACAAAACTCTTGCCTTCGCCTGAAATACTGGATGTAACCAACAATACTTTGTTTTTTTCATTAAAACCCATGAAACTAAGATTCGTTCTGAGCGCTCTAAACTGTTCCGCAATTACTGTTCTTTTTCCTTCAGAAATGGCAATAGTTTCATTTGATTTGGCCTGTACAATTTCACCGATCACTGGAATACCAGTTCTTTTTTCAATTTCAGCACGAAACATTATCCTGTTATTGACTTGTTCTGAAAATTGAACATAAATAACAAAAATAAGAAGTCCAATTAGAAGACCAGACCAGTAAAAATTACTTGGAATGGGACGAATAGGTCCATAAGAAAATCCTTTTTCTAATACTCTTAAATCTGCACTTGTTGATGCCGAAGACAAAGCGGTTTCTTCTCTCTTTTGGAGTAAATAAGTATAGATGTTGTTTTTTATGGCTTGTTGTCTGCTGATTTCTAAAAGGCCTCTTTCTTTTTCAGGAACAGAAGTGTAAAGCCGTTTATTCAAGGCTTCACTTCGATCGTTTTGCTGTTTTTGAGCAGAGAAAGTATTTCGGATATTGGAAATGCTTTCTCTGATATCATTTTTAATACGAGATACTTTATCTTCTGCTAAAATTACCAGGTCATTTTTATTTCCAGCAGTGGATTTGGTTTTATCAAGATCAAATTCAGCGGAATAAAGTTGACTTAATAATGATCTTAATGTTTCATCATCTATTAATATTAAAGAGGGAACGGTACCCGTCTTTTTACCTTTTGAATTTACATAAGATAAAACGTTATCAAGTAACTGCATCTGCAATTCTATAGTACTTTTAATTTTATCAAACTCTTTGACATTATTAAAATACACCATCGCTTGATTACTCAAATCAATTACATCGTATTTCGATTTGTAATTTTCGATATTCCTTTCTACACTATCCAATTGAGATGTAATCGTATCTAATCTGTCTTGAATGAACCGGAGCGTTTTTGTCGCCATTTCATTTTTATCTTCGATTCCAGCGGTATTGTAAATCTCAAATAATTTGTTCAAAATATTAACGCCCTTCTCTGGAACCGGGGTTTCTAATTTTAAATCAATTACAGTAGAAGCATAAGATAAAGGTGCGGCTTTGATTGAGCCTATAACAGCAGAAGCTGCTGAAGAAACGGTGTTTAGTATTACAAAATAATTTTTACCAACAAGAGACTGATTATATTGTTCATTTGGAATTATTTTGTATTGAGTATTCCCTAAAATGACAGTTCCTCCCAATGGGATATCCTGATTATTAATTCTTATCGATTTGTTGTTCCAATTGATGGAAAAAAAATATTTCCCTCCATTAAAAATACTATCCTTTTTGACTGCTATAAAAGTTAGGGGAGAATTATTTCCATATAATTCTTCTTTTTGTACTTTCCCTTCATTGTAAATAGTTGAATATAGATCTAAGTCTTTTACTACATTTTGAATTAAGGAAGAAGATCTTAAAACAATAATTTCATTTTCTACAATTTTCTTTTCACTAAAAATATTTAAGGCATCAAGCACTTTAGTTTCGCCCCCGCCTTTTTGAGGATCTTTCAGCAAGACTTTGGCTGATGCAACATATATTTTTGTTTGAGACCTTAAATAGAAATAAGAAATTGATAAGGATACCGCCATCAGGAGTATAAAAAATGGCCAGAATGGCAAATAACGATAAATAATTTGCGCAATAATGTTATCCTTCGGGTTCTCCTTTATATTTTGTTCTTCATTCATGTAATTCCTTGTATTTATTTAATCAAAAGATTAACGATGACTACTCCAATAGAAAGTAATGACGCTAATAATGAAACAGTAGTTTGAACTTGTTGTCTTCTCTCCTGCTTATCAATTAATTTTGTATCCTTCTTCACATATACGACATCGTTAGGCTTAACATAATACCATTCAGATGAAAAGATAGAATGGTC
>CALQJK010000237.1:0-3582 GCA_943330875.1 Chitinophaga pinensis | reverse complement strand
CCATGATTGCAGCTTGTTTGCCCAATCCCAAAAAATTCACCGTGAAGCCTGCATGCAGATATGTTTTATTAAGGACACCCAGAATTATGAATCAAATGAATAATCTTCAAGGCGATCCTGATATTGATGCTTTATTGAAATAATTGCAGAATCGCATTTTTTGCTATTGCTGTTCGTTCCTCAAAATTACCGTTAATATTTATCCAGGGCGTTTGTTGTTCCGTCATCAACTCTTTATAATGCTGGTACAATGCTGTTCGGATTTCCCCATCCGGATATTCTCTTAAATCATCTTTTACCCATGGTATATCTGGTTCACACAATAAATACAAATCGTATTTTCTTGTTGCAATGGTATTCAATATCGAAAGATCACATTTATTAAAAACAACCTCACTCCATACTTTCATCACATACATATCGGTGTCAATAAATAGTAGTTGATTTGAATTGGTAGAAGTTGTTTTTGTATTTATTAAATTATTTATAGCCTCTTCTTCTTTTTTGATTTGACCTGCTGCAATTTTTATCAAATCTTCATAAGTGTATTCTTTGCCGTTAGTCAACAAATATTCTCTGGCATATTCTTCTACAAAAAGCGTGTTAAAATGATTAGCCAGTTGCTTACACAAAGTGGTTTTTCCTGAGGATTCAGGACCAATGAAAACAATTTTTTTTATTTTATTTTCCAAGCAGGATTTTTTTGTAGTATTTTTTTATAAATAGGGCAATCCATTACATGTGCGCCTGGCAAGTATCCTGTGCTCATTAAAAATTCATTTACAATTTCTCCACCAACGAATCGAAATGTTTTTTTGAAAAGCTTCGTCCACTCTTCTTTTGTTAAAGGATGATTATTGTCAATCCATTGTTTAAAAGAACCAAATTGCTTTTGTAAAATTAAAATCGTTTTTGCATTTTCTATCGCTGCATTTATTTTTAGCTTGTTTCTAATAATACCGGCATCATTTAATAAACGCTGAAAATCTTTTTCTTTATAATTCGCTACTTTTTTGATGTCAAAATCGTGATACGCAGATCTGAATGATAGTTGTTTTTTTAGAATCGTAGTCCAGCTTAATCCGGCTTGGTTTATTTCCAACATCAAACGGCAAAACAACTCTTTATCATCGTGAATAGGAAAGCCATAATGTAGATCATGATAAGTTATATGAAGAAGTTGATTTTCTCCACTCATGAAAGCTATTGCCTGACAATACGAAGAAGGTTTTTCCATAAATTAAGTAATACTAATTTTTTGTTTCCATTCCCGATAACCAGAAACAGCAAGTAGTAAAAATAGGATATACATGAATGTAAAAAGCATAAATCCTTTGTAGAAATTAAGTGGGATAGCCACCATATTTGAAATTATCCATGCGATCCAATTTTCCATTTTTCGTTTGGCCATCCACCACATAGATACAACTGCAGTTGAAGAAACCAAAGAATCCAAAACGGGTGTATTGCTGTTGGTAAGTTTTATCAACATCAAATAAATAAGCGCCCAGCATCCAAGAAAAAATGCCACTCCTATGTTCAATTCTTTTTTATTGCACCAGCTGATGGGATAAGTGAATGTGCTATTTTTTTTCTGCACCCAATTGTACCAGCCATAAATACTCATGATAAAATAATAAATATTAAGAAGGGAATCGGCATATAATGGAGGGTTGGAGATAAAATAGTAAATATAAGAAGCAAGTAACACTCCAATTATTCCTGTTGGATAAACTAGGATATTGTTTTTCTTAGCATACCATACACTTGCAATTTGCAGAACGGTACTCACCCATTCCTGCCAACGAGTCTCGATTATATTTTGTGAGAAGCTTTGCCAGATTTCGGTTGCTGTCATGAAGGATAAAGTTAGGAGGAAATTAGATTTAGCAGAGATAGATGATTGATTTTGGATTCAACCACCTTTCAACCACTATTGTTTCACGCAAAGCTCGCAATGGAGCAAAGACGCAGTATTAAAAATTAACTAAGCAACTTTTCAACAACATTCAACCACCTTTCAACAACATTCAACCACTATTTTTTGCCACAAAGGCGCGAAGGCGCAAAGACAATACTACTCAGCTTCAGCTACCACTTCTTTTACTTCAGGTATCATTCTTTTCATCATGCCTTCAATTCCAGCCTTCAAGGTAATCATTGAAGAAGGACAGCCGCTACAACTTCCCTGCAACATTAAATTCACTTTACCATCTTCAAAACTTTTAAATTGAATAGCACCACCATCCATTTCAACAGCAGGTTTTACATAGTTTTCTAATAATTCTTTAATGCGCTTTACAACATCATTATCATCTGCGCTTATTTCATTGCTGCTTTCTGATTTTATTTTAACAACCTCTTCTTCATTAACCACCATTTTACCTTCCTCTAAATAGTCTTTCAGAAACTGCTTCACGGTGGGAATCATATCTTGCCAATCTTCAGTCTCGGAAGTTTTTGTAAGTGTAACAAAATTGCTTGCAATAAAAACTGCTTTTATAAAAGGGAAGCTGAATAATTCCTGCGCTAATGGAGAAGGTTTTGCACTTGCCTGTTCAGGAAAATCAATGCTTTTACCAGGGTAAAGCAACTTGTTTGCCACAAATTTCATTGTTTCCGGATTGGGCGTCATTTCTGTGTAAATGCTGATAACGGTATTTCCTGTTTTAATCATAATGCTATTTATTAGAAAGCAAAAATAAACTATAATACTGAATAGGATTTTAAAAACGAATAGATTTCACGTTTACCCACTTAAGTTTTTCTTATTTCGGAAGTTAGGACTATTTGTTTTTTAAGTTGCTAGCCGCCTGATTCGATAATACTCAACTTAGCGTAATTGAGCATTATTTTCTTTTCACCATTAAGATCAAACAGAATCGTTGCAATGGGATTATGTGAAGCGCCTTCCAGTTTCATGACTTGTCCGAAGCCGAATTTCTGATGTTCGACTTTATTTCCAACTTGTAATTGACTGGTATCGCTTGGAATAAAGTTTTCCGATGGCACATGTTCTTTGGTTTGTGGACGTGCCGCTGGAATATTAATTACAGACTTTGGGGGTGGTGGTTGCTTTTCTGCTGCATTACCAAAACCTCGTCTCATGCGATCGAATGCTGATGATTGTCCCCATCCACTTGAGTTGTTATTCCTTGAGGCGCTTCCAGCATAACTTTTATCTAAATAAGATTCATTAATTTCTTCAATAAATCTACTCGGTTCATTTTGTTGTAATTGACCAAAACGGTAACGGGCATTCGCATAACTTAAGTACAATTTCACTTTTGCCCTTGTGATAGCCACGTAAAACAAACGTCTTTCTTCCTCGAGTTCTTCGCGTGTATTTATAGACATGGCGCTGGGAAATAAAGTTTCTTCCAGTCCGCCCAGAAACACAACAGGAAATTCTAATCCTTTAGCGGCGTGTATAGTCATCAGTTTTACAGCATCTGCATTTTCTTTATTATCATCAGCATCAGTTAATAAAGCAATTTGCTGTAAATAGGTCGCCAAACTTTTATCTCCTACCTCACCGTCTTCTTCATTCATTGGCGTCTCGGTAAACTCTTTAATGGAATT
>CALQJK010000236.1:0-3584 GCA_943330875.1 Chitinophaga pinensis | reverse complement strand
GAATTGAAAAATTAATCTTCATTTCTGCTTAAAGAATAGATAACTAAACCAAAGCCAATTTTGTTAATAGCATCAGCAATGTTGTATACAATATCCATAGCGTGAGATGCCGCAGCAGGGTCACTAACTAATTGCATACCGAATAATCCTCCTGGAGTTCCAAGGATATATCCTAAAGGATAAATCGCCCAACCAACCAAAACGAACCAGCCTAAAATTTTAGTAGCTTTTGCTACTTGTGGGCCTGCGTTTTGAGATAATTTTGCAACTTCTCCAAACCATACTAAATAAACAATATAGAAATACGCTGCACCGGAAATAACACCCCAAAGAACGCTATTATCACGATCGATAGTTTCTCCGATATAACCTGTAACTAACATTACAAGTGAAGCGAAAATCAGCTTCCAAAGTAAACCGATTTTAGAACCTGCTTTTTTGGTGATCAGATAGAACTCCACACACATTAATGGAACAGTAAGGATCCAGTCAACGTATCTGAAGAAGGTAGGAGAATCTCCTGTCTCTAGATTGTAACCCCTCATGTAGTAGTAATGCACTGCTGCAATGAAGGTTATTAATCCTGATACTAAAACTGACGTTCTCCATTTTTGAGGTGTGTTGTTCAATTCAAAGAAGAAGAAAACTGATGCAGCCATCATGGCCATTGTTCCGATAAAAAACGTGAATGCCACGTAATTATCACTTGCGATTTTTAAGTGATCCATTTGATGAAATTTTAGGTTTTTCCTACTCTTGTGGATTTTCGGTTACTCCCCAGTTTGTTTGGTTTCTGGACTCCAATATTAAATAAATTTAAAAAAAACTTTTTAAATTGTTTAACATTTTAATAAAAAATTTAAACAAATATTTTAAGTTCCTAATAAATAGCGTAATACATATATTTATAAATTAAAATAATATATATATTCGCTTTTAAAAATACCTTGTAAATATTATTGGAGTAGGTTACCTTGAAAAGAATGGCATTGATTTGATGAATCAAGTCCGAAACTTGGTTCTTGCTGATTTAATAAATAGATGAATCTTCTAAATTTTTATTATGAGCTGATTTTGTAAGTTTGTTCCCAATCTTCTAAAAAATCATTATCTTTTTTTCATCCTTGTATCCCATTTGTGCCTCGCCTCTTAAAGCATTTATTGGTAAGGGTTTTAAAGTTTTGTATCGGCAAGTAGTATAAATAATTGATTATCAATTTATTATAAAGATATTTTGCATTCAATTTCTCCTGTTTTTAAAGCATATTTCTATTCAAAACACTTACGAGTAATTGTTTCACAGTTTCCATCTCTTCTGCTTTACTTGAAGCAACAAATAAAGTCAAACTGGCCAAAGCTTCGTTACTAATTATCGTTTGTCCTTTCTCGTTATACAATAAATTATTTCGTTCTAAAAATAACAGAAAACACGCTGCTGCAATTCTTTTATTCCCATCAACAAAAGAATGATTCTTCACTATCAAATAGAGTAGCATTGATGCTTTTTCCTCAATACTCAAATAGATGTCCTTCTTATCAAATTGTTGTTCAACCAATGTGATAGCACTTTTAAAACCACCGTCTTTTTCTTTTCCGAAAATATCAGAATTGAAATTTTTTTTCATTCGTTCAACTACTTCCATATATTCTTTCAATTCTGGGTATTTGGCTTTTCTTTTGTGCTTGCCAATTTTATCTAAGGATTCATGGTCGTAATCATCTAACAATTTCAATCCAACACTAAATTGATTAAGCCACTGAAATTCTTCTGCATTGGCTTTTTCTTCAATCGCTCTGCTGAGAATTTTGATTCCATCGTGCAAAAGCTGAATCTCTTTATTTTTTTGTGCTAAACGTTTTTCATTAATGGCAACACCTTCAATCAGGTAGTCTTTCAATCGTTGCGTAGCCCATTGACGAAATTGTGTTCCCCGAATAGATTTAACCCGATATCCAACTGAAATGATGACATCCAGATTAAAGAATTCCAATTCCCTTTCTACGAATCTATTGCCCTCTTTTCGAACTGTCAAGGATTTCTTGACAGTTGCTTTTTTTGATAACTCCTTCTCTTTAAAGCAATTATTTACGTGTAAACTAATATTTTGCTTCGTTTGTCCGAAAAGACTTGCCATTTGCTGTTGTGTCAGCCAAACAGTGTCATTTTCGAAATTAACTTCGATTTCAGTTTGTTTATCCTTGGTTTTGTATATAATTATTTCCTTCATAAGGGAGAATTGATCGAGGAAAAGTTTTTATAAAACGTAAAGGTAGAGAAGTTAATTAATTTTTGAAGTAAAGAAAGTTTAGGATAGATATTGCACTTCAATATTTATCATTCCTTAATTTTCATCCCTGTATCCCATTTGTGCCTCGCCTCTTAAAGCATTTATTGGTAAGGGTTTTAAAGTTTTGTATCGGAAAGTAAGTAGCAAAAAGAATTATCTCCAATCCATTGTAATCTTTAATGAGTATATCCAACAGCCAATTTGGTAAGCTTGATTTAAATATGGAAATGCAACTAAACGGAAACAATATTTCGAAATAATACTAAAATAAAGATAATCAAGTCGTTATGATTGTTTGTCAATTTCAACTATTTTGGTTTACCCAAAAATAATAAATACTTGCACCAAAATAAATAGGGTTTCTGAGTTGAAGTCATAAAAAAAAAGTAGTTTAGGGAACTAAAACTATTGTTTATGAAACATGTAAAATCAGTATGCTTTTTTTTGTTATTGAATATTCTTGTTCTGCCTCAAGTGTTTTCTCAATCCTCTAAAGTTTGGCTTACAATTTTAGACGATGAGCATATTCCATTTTATGCATCAGATGGGAGATTGATTTCTAAAGATTCTGTTTTCAATAATTACATCAATTCGCTTGATATTGTTTCTTGCAATCAAGCCTTGCCATCTTCAAGAAATAAGTTGCTTAGAAAAGTGTATGAGCTTTCTTCAAATTCAAGTCAAAATGATCTTGAAAATTCTTTGCGAAATTTTGTAACTGCGGTATCCGGAATCTATCCTGCACCTGTTTATGATACATTGCACACTCCTAATGATTATAATATTGTTCCAGGAATTAATAATTATGCGCTTAATTTAATCAATGCTCAGTCGGCTTGGGATATTACTCTAGGTGATTCCAATGTGGTTATAGCAATTACAGACCAATCCTACAATCCAACTCATTCCGAATTGTTGGGTAAATGTGCTTATATCAACGCTGGCACATCTACAACAACACATGGAACTGCAGTTGCTATATTAGCAGCTGGAAATACAAACAACAATAATGGATTAAGTTCTATTGGATACAATTGCAAACTTGCTTTATACTTAATGAGTTACAATGAGATTTTAAATGCTGCTTATGCTGGGGAAAAAGTAATCAACATCAGTTGGACTTCAGGTTGTTTTTATAACAATTATGCCGAACAAGTCATTAATGAAGCATACGGCGTTGGCGCTTTTTTGGTTGCAGCTGCAGGTAATGGAACAACATGCTCAAACCCAACAGCATATGTTTATCCTGCTGCATTTGATAACGTTTTTTCTGTTACAAGTATTGGTCCATTAGAT